>JALYYZ010000233.1 GCA_030945985.1 Chloroflexota bacterium | reverse complement strand
TCCTAAGCCACTTGTTCACGTAGCGGGAAGGCCTTCCCTGGCTTTCTTGCTCGATGCCCTCGCTCCACTCCCTATTGAAGAGCTTATCTTTATCGTGGGACGAATGGGTGAGCAAATGGAAGCTTATGTAGCCGAGCATTATCCTCAGTACAAGGCCCGATTTATCGAGCAGAAAGTGATGCGCGGCCAGGCCGATGCTATCGCGCTTGCCGAGGAATATGTGCAAGGTGACCTGATGACCCTCTTTGTCGATACTCTCTTTGAGGCCGACCTCAGCGTGCTCAATAAATTGGAAGGGGCAGATGGCGCTATGTTCGTGGCCGAGGTGCCCGACCCATCGCGTTTCGGCATAGCGGTTGTGGGCAGCGATGGCTATGTCTCCAAGCTGGTGGAGAAGCCCCAGACGCCCGAGAGCAACCTCGCAGTTGTGGGCCTATACTACTTCAAAGATTCCAGCTGGCTCTTCAGAGGCATCCATAAGCTGATCGAGTCGGGCCACAGCCTCAAAGGCGAGTACTTTCTTGCTGATGCCATTCAGGTGATGGTAGACGAAGGCGCCAAGTTCCGCAGCTACACGGTAACTTCGTGGGAAGATACCGGCACTCCCGACGCCACGCTCCATACGAGCCGCTATCTGCTCAGAAAGATGAACACGCACACAGAGCCCTACATGCAAGGCACCTCGTTGGTAGTGCCCCCCTCATATATATCCGACAAAGCCACAGTGGAGAACTCTATAATCGGCCCGTATGGCTCCGTATCAGAGGGAGCCACGGTGCGCGATTCTATAGTGAGGAATAGCATCATCAGCCCGAAGGCGAAGGTATCCAATGCCATGCTTTTCGGTTCGATTATAGGGGAGCGCGCCACTGTGGAAGGGGATTATCAGTCGGTGAACATTGGTGACGATTCGGTGACACGCAACCTGAGCGCCGGTGAGGCGCAGGTAGACGAGACGTTCAAGTAGGGTAAGGGGTCGCTGATTATGCGCCAGGACCTCCCTATCATGACCTCTGAAAGGCACGAATGAACTGGTTGGAACTTTCCGTAGATGTAGATCAGGAGGCGGTGGAGCCTGTAAGCGAGCTCTTCGCGCGACATGGCTACAATGGCGGAGTGGTGGTCGAGCAGCCACTCGTAGTGCCGGAGGGGGAGCATGGCGACTGGGCTGCGCTGGTGCAGCCGGAGATAGATCCCACCCGCCCTGTGAGCGTGCGCACCTACCTGCCTGACGACGCTGATGCAGCGGAGAAGAGGCGCAAAGTAGAAGAGGCGTTGTGGCACCTGGGACGCATGAGGCAAGTGGGAACCCTCCAGGTGCGAGAGTGCCGTGAGGAGGACTGGGCCAACGCCTGGAAAGCCTACTATGGCATACAGCGTATGGGCGAGCGCATTGTGATAAAGCCTTCATGGCTGGAATATACGCCACGAGAAGACGACGTCGTACTCGACCTCGACCCTGGCATGGCTTTCGGCACCGGCCTTCACCCCACCACGCGCCTTTGCCTTGCCGCGCTCGAAGAGTTCGTGCGGCCCGACATGAATATACTCGACCTGGGCACCGGCTCGGGCATATTGGCTATTGCTGCGGCCAAGCTGGGTGGGCCTGGTGTGCGGCTGGTGGCCGTGGACACCGACAATATCGCCGTGGAGGCCACCCGCGAGAATGTTGAGCGCAATGGCCTTGCCACACAAATAAGGGTGGAGGGAGGCTCGACAGGCGCGGCTCAGCAGGCCCGTCCCTACGACCTGCCCTACGACCTGGTTGTGGCGAATATACTTGCCAGCGTGATTATTGAGCTTGCGAAACCTATACATGCCCTGGTGAAGCCCGGAGGCATGTTGCTCTCTTCGGGCATATTCATCGACCGTGGTGAAAGTGTTGTAGAGGCGCTGGAAAAGATAGGTCTGCCTGTGCGAGAGAGACGGCAGGAGGGCGACTGGCTTTGCCTGGTATCCGTTCGCGAGCGGTAGGCGCTGCGGCAGGTCTCGCGGGCCTACCCTGGCGGCTTAATCCTAACCGTGGCAGGGCTCTGGAGCCCGACGATCCGCATCTCAGGCGCGTGGCTATCATCAAACCCTGTTGCATGGGTGATTTGCTCATGTCTACCCCCGCTATTGCGGCTCTGCGTACGGCGCTGCCTGCGGCCCATATCAGCCTCTTCGTAGGCGACTATGCCCGGCCTGCGGTAGCCAACAATCCGCGCCTGAGCCAACTGGTAGACTCGCCGGTGGAGGGCGCAGGCACCGTGATGGCCGATTACCTGCGCCTATCGCGCTTCATCAGGCGTGGGCGCTATGGTTCTGCGCTAGTGCTCGACCGCTCTCCTCTCCTTAACTCCGCACCATACCTTGCCGGTGTGCCTGTGCGCTCGGGCCTCGACAGTGATAACAGGGGCGTGGCCCTCACCCACCCGGCCTTGTCACCGAGTAAGGCTGTACGCCATGAAGTGCAGCTTTACCTGGACGTAGTGCGTGCGCTTGGCCTACCGGCACCCGAAAAAGATGCCTACCTGGAGTTCTACCCCACCGAGGCCGATAAAAAAGAGGCCGGCGAAGTTCTGTCTGGGGCGGTGGAGGGAGAGAGCCATGCCGGGTATATAGCCATACACCTGGGTGGCGGCTCCAACCCTGGAATGCGCCTCCCTTCCAAGCGTTGGCAGCCGGCAGGTTGGGCGCGTATAGCCGATTGGCTGGCCGAGACGTACGAGCCTACCATTCTGCTGCTGGGCGGACCCGGAGATGAGGACAAAGCGGCGGCATCCGCTTTTACGGAGGCTCTTTTCCCTGCCACGCGAGCTTATGTGACCGATCTGGTCGGCAAGCTGAGTTGGAGCGGTATGGGCGCTTTGTTGGGCCGCTGCGATCTCTTCCTGGGGCACGATACAGGTGCTATGCACCTGGCTACGGCTGTGCGCACCCCGGTAGTGGCCGTATTTGGTCCCAGCGACCCTGCTCGTTTTGGGCCGTGGGACCCATCAGGCCGCAGTCGCGTGGTTGCAGGGTCGCAAAGCGCGGGTGACGCAGAGGCTCTGCGTAACGCTGCCCGCAAAGGCGAGGCATACCACTCGCTGGTCACGCCTGAACAGGCGTGGGTGGCCGTGAGTGAGGTCCTAGCTACTTTGCAGCGTTCTGTGCCGAGGGCCTGATGCCTGCTCTACCTGATAGACTCCAAGCAATTGCAAAGATGACCGCCCGCCACACTCTTGTGCGATCCCTGCACAGCCGTCGAGCAATTCGCAACGCTCGACCTCGCGGAAAGGCGCCTGTAGGCCGAGTGCTTGTTATCCGTCCCGATCACCTCGGCGATCTGCTCTTTGCGACGCCTGCTCTCGGCGTGATTAGAAAGGCCCTCCCGGAGGCGCACATTACAGGAGCTGTTGGCCCCTGGGGAAAGGCTATGTGGTCGGGCAACCCTGATCTCGACGCGCTGGTAGACATAAGATTTCCAGGCATAATCGAGCGGAGCAATGGCCTGGGAGCTTATAGATTGCTGGGAGCTGAGGCTGATAAGCTATATGATAAGAGTTACGACCTGGGCATTGTGCTCAGGTTCGACTACTGGTGGGGGGCGGCGCTGCTCTGGGCGGCAGGGGTGCCCAATCGCTGGGGCTATCGCACCGGCGAGATGGCGGCATGGCTGACGTTGGGCATACCATATAAGGCAGGGAGGCACGAAGTTGAGCAGGATCTATACCTGGCCTACTCTGCCGCTTCGATGTATAGCAACCCGGTTGGGAAAGCTGCCGGTATGGACCGCACACATGGTGAGCCCCCCCTTACTCCTCCCGAACCTCTCAAGCCTGAAACGTTGCCTGGCGGCTGGGAGATGTGGCTGGCAGCGCCCAGGCGGGCGATAATACACCCGGGAACGGCTGCTGCTAACAAGCTCTGGACAGTCAGCGGGTGGGCAGAAGTGGCGCGCACACTTGTAGAGCGGGGATACGCTGTTGCCTTCACAGGTTCACCTGCGGAGAGGCCGCTGGCCGGAGCCATTGCTGCAAGGGTGCCAGACGCCTCTAATTTCGCAGGCGAGACGGCGGGCATAGAGCAGCTTGCCTGGCTCTTTACGCAGGCAGGCATGGTGCTCGGGGTCGATAGCGGCCCGCTCCACCTGGCTGACGCGCTCGGCAAGCCCAGCCTGCACCTGTACGGCCCAAGCGATGAGGTTGCCTGGGGTCCATGGGGCGATCCTGGCATGCACAGAACTTTGCGCGCGCCCGGCACAAGGCCCACTATGCACCTGGATGTAATTTCCCGAGAAATAGAAGGTGGAGCGGAAATGCGCGCGATAACACTGGACATGGTGATGCGCGAGGTTGATGAGTTAGCACGAATCGCCGGAACGTAGCGCATCTTCACGATGTCACTGCCTTGACTATGGACAATCAAGAAAAAATAGGCAAAAGAAAATCGGCGCTCGGCATAGACGCCAGCCGCGCCTTGCTTTCACAGCGGACGGGCACCGAGCATTACTCCTGGAGTCTGTTAGAAGCCCTGTCGCGATTGCCCGAGGGCCGTGATCTCCCTATTCTTCTCTATGCCAACCTGACTTCGAGCGATGAGGCTATATCGCGGCTTGGATTCCCGCTGCCTGCCCGTTGGAGGGTGCGCGCTATTCCATTTCCTCGCTTGTGGACGCATATCAGGCTGTCGCTGGAGATGGCCGTTCGGGCACCCGGTCTCCTCTTTGTGCCTTCGCATGTGGTGCCGCTATGGCACCCACGACGCACCGTGGTTACTGTGCATGACCTGGGGTACATACCCTATCCACAGGCTCATACTCGCGCCTCACGCCTGTACTTGCATTTGTCTACCTTCTTCAGCGCTCACAGTGCCCGCCGGGTAATCGCGATTTCTCAGGCCACCAAGCGTGACCTGATACGGCGCTACAGAGTGCCCGCAGCCAAGATACAAGTAATCTACCACGGGCGCGACCCGCTCTTCAAGCCGGTAGATAACCCTGAGAAAGAGAGAGAAACTGGGGCTAAATACGGCGTGAGCAGCCCTTATTGCATACATGTAGGCACGTTGCAGCCGCGTAAGAACTTGCTGCTGCTAGTGGAAGCATGGCACCGGATGCGAGCAACGGGCGAAGAGCCCCCTCAACTGTTGCTGGCGGGCAAGAAGGGTTGGCTCTACAAGCCGTTGCTCGACGCTGTAGCTGCCTATGGCCTGGGCGATCTGGTAAAGTTTGCTGATTATGTGGAGCGCGAAGACCTGCCCGCCCTCTACTCAGGGGCTCTGGCGCTCGTCTTCCCTTCCCTCTACGAGGGTTTTGGCCTTCCGGTGCTGGAGGCGATGTCTTGCGGCACTCCCGTGCTGGCTTCTACCG
>JALYYZ010000170.1 GCA_030945985.1 Chloroflexota bacterium | reverse complement strand
CATCACACCAATTCAAGTATGACCCCCGAGCAGGTCTACAACCTGGGGCTCTCGGAAGTCACGCGCGTCCAGGGAGAACTGAGGCAGGCGTTGCAAGCGCAGGGTATCGATGCGCCCACGCTGGTCGCCGGTATGCAGCAGGTTGTACAGGCGAGCGGTGTCTATCACACCGACACGCAGGCGGGAAGGCAGCAGGTGCTTGACGCTTTCCGGGCGATAATTGACCGCTCAAGTAGCGCCGTTGCTCCCTACTTCGACCTCAAGCCAAAAGCGCAACTCCAGATCAGGGGTGTGAACGCCGGAGCAGGCGGCTACTACGTGCAGCCGGCGCTGGACGGCTCGCGGCCGGGCGTTTTCTACGCGAACCTATCTCAGCAGGTATACCCCAAATACGCGATGCCTACGCTGGCCTATCACGAGGCTGTACCTGGACACCATTTCCAATTGGCCGCGCAGATCGAGTTGACGAGCCTACCTCTCTTCCAAAGGGCTGCAATATTCGCGTTCCCAACCGCCTTCGTCGAGGGCTGGGCGCTATACGCCGAGGAGCTGGCGGGCGAGATCGGCCTCTACAAAGACGATCCCTACGGCAACATCGGCAGGCTAAAGGCAGAACTCTTCCGAGCCTCGCGTCTGGTGGTCGATACAGGCATCCACCTGAAGCGCTGGACCCGCGAACAAGCAATCGCTTACATGGACGAGGCGAACGGCACGCAAGGCGGGGCATACACCGGGGAAGTGGACCGCTATATCGCATGGCCGGGACAGGCGCTGGCCTATAAGACCGGGGAGCTTAAGATACTTGCCCTGCGAGAGCAGGCGAAGAGCGCACTCGGCTCTAAGTTTGAGATCAAGTCATTCCATGACGTAGTGCTCGGCAATGGCACAGTGCCACTGCCCACCTTGGAGCTGGCGGTAAATTTGTTCATCGCCGGCAAATAGCTAGTGCACCCTCATGGCGAGTAACGCCGGCCTACTCTCTATCAGCGTCTATCAGTGGCCTGGCGCGGCTAGCATCTCGCGTCCGAGAGCGCCTAAGACGATCTGGTGATCGGCGGGTGCTTCGGGATGTAGCTCGATGCGTGCACGCTCGAACCACTGGGTGTAATAGCTCTTTCCATCCAGGGGGTTTATCATGTTGGTGGCGGGTGAGATCGGTTGCCCGAGAACCCGTTCGCCACCGTGATCCAGCCAGTACTGGTAGAAGTCGCCGGTGACCCCCTGGCCGGCTGGGGTGAAATATTTGCCCGCACCGGTATCGACGCTTCGCGGCCACGACAGGCCGAGCTGCGCCGCCCTCTCTGTGCCTATCGGACCGAGCACGACGTCAGGGTAGATGCCACCTGCTGCCGCGTTGGCAGGGTTCCATTCGAACCGCGCGCGCTCGAACTGCTGGACCAATTTGCCGTTTTGTACTTGCTCGGGGCCGATGGGGTAGCCGAATGCATCCAGCGCGCCGAAGTTCTGCCAGAACTTCAGGAAGTCATAGCCCACCACCTGCCGCGTTTCGGGGAAGTATCGGGCGGGGTTCACCGGCTCTATGCTGAGGTACTTATAGACTCGTCGGGCAAGTGCAGGGACATTATCGTAGATAGTCTGGTACGAGTCGAGATTACTGCCCATGACAACTATAACGAAGGGACCTGCGGGGCTATAGACGATGCCGGCATCGTGCATCATCCCGTCCAACCAGCCCGTCTTATGGGCGAACGGTACCCCCGAGGGTAGGCCAGGAGATATAATGTCGTTCTTCACCTGCTGGGCGAGCAACTGGGCCATTTGCCGGCTTGAATCGGCGTCCACCATCTGCGACGTGGCTATCATCTCCATCTCGTGGAGCATGTCGATCGGCGTCGTGAGGTTGTCGCCTCCGCTATACCAGTCGAGCAGCGAATGGAAGAGACCTTTCCGCTGCATAAAGCGATTGATATTGTCGGGGTCGAGCAGGCGAACGAGCAGGTGGGCGCAGGTGTTGTCGCTCACTGTTATCATCTCAAAGGCCGCCCTGCTCAGTGTAATACTGTCGCCTGGAGAGAAGCTTGCACCGCCGGTCAGACTATCTTCGTAGGTGTCGGTGCCGTCTACAGTGGCGTAATCGCTGAGCGCCACGGTCCCCGCCTTGGCCTGGCGGAATAGCTCGTTTAGCACCCAGGTCTTGTACAGGGAGGCCGATACCTGCTTCTTGTCGCCATTGAAGGCGGCATATTGCCCCGTGTCGAGCTTCTTGATTGCCACGCCCCAGGTGCCCGGCAGATCGCCTACGACCCCCTCCACGATCTGTTGCAAGTCGTAGTCGGGAACGTCGGGCGCGCTGCTGAAGAGCATCGGTACAGTTGGCCCAGTTTGCGCCATGACTGCTTGCACACCCGCGGGCTGCGGCCAGGCTCCGCTCAGGAGGAAGGAAAGCAAGCAAAGCGCGCTCACGACCCAACGCAGCCCTCGCCATTTTCGCTGTCCAACGGCTATCAAAATGCGCCCATCCTTGAGTGACCTCTAAGGGAGAATAACTACTAGTGTCGTACCAGCCAAGTTGTCATTGTTCTGCTGCATTTCAGCTCACCATGTGAGCTGGAATGTAAACGGTTCTACTTCCCTGGCAAAGTTCTAGGTCAAAATGTTGGAGGCAACAGGTTCCGCTGCCGGCGCCTGGTTTGTTTATGAGTGCCTGTGCGCTCCTAGGTTATCCCACCTACCATTATAGAGGCTGTGCAGTGTTGCTGCAATAGGTAATTTGCGCCAGTCGAATATGCACACTGCTACCTATAGCTTACGGACCGCGCCTGAAGAGAGGGCAACCGAAAAATTAAGTCTGGATTAAGTTTCTTGTGTGATACGGAATGTGAATAAGTCACGGGCTGCGCCTATGGAGTTCCCCCGCGCCTCCGGTGCTTGGCGACTAATCCGCCTGGCGGAGTCTGCCCTGTAGACTTCACAAGCGCAGCCCGTGACTTATTCACACGGCGGTCTCTTCCAGAGGGTGCTGTCTGCAAACACTCTGGTGCAGCTTCATGGATCTCTTGCTTCTGAAAGTAAGACAAACAAGTCAAAACCCTACGGGGTTTTGACTTGTTCTTAATTGGAGAGAAACGTTCTTTCCCTAATGCCCGTTCAAGCGACCTTTCGGGAAAGAGCATTTCTTTGCAAAGACCACCAATCAAAACACGTAGTGCTTTTTGATTGGTGGTCTCTCTTTCAGAAGCTAAAAGCTGCATGAAGCTGTACTAAGAGGTCACTTGAAAGGCCACCCGATCATCTACGAGACCTGGCAGGCTGAATTCACCGAATCTTAACTTTCCGAGCGGAGTTCCTTAACCACAATACTCCAAACTGGAACAATAGACCGATGAGGACTAGAACGGGAAAGAGATAACATGAGTTTCTTGTCAACGTCCCTGGGCAAGCAGGCGACGGGCAGGGACAGTCAGGCGCCTACGTCGCCAACTGGATCTGCCGCCCACAGCGGCCTGGTGCGCAGACCTGTTTGCATTGTAAGGACCTTGCTCCTGCTAGCTGCGGTGGTCCTACTACCGGGCGCACTCTTTCCTGCGCGCTCCATAGGCATCCAGCGCCTGTCACCCGACACTTTGCCCGCAGCAGTGTCACGAGAGCTGTTTGCGGCCGAGCTGCCGAGGGCGGACGCCGGTAGCTGGCCTATGTATGGGCATGACCCTGCCCGCACCAACTTCAATCCCGACGAGACGGCCCTCACCTCCGACAACATATCGCGTCTCGCGCCCCTTTGGCAATTCAATACCGGCATCGGCGTCTCTCCGACCTCCAGTGGGCCAATCGTGGCGGGCGGGCGTGTCTACGTGGGCAGCAGTGAAACATCCGGTCCGAACTTCTATGCCCTTGACGCGGCGACGGGCACGCAAGATTGGAGTGCCACGCTTGGCCAGACGCCAACCTGTTTCAACGTGGGGATCGGCGCGACTGCGGCGGTTGCAGGTGGCGTAGTGGTCTCCGGCGGCACCGACCCCGCCTACTATGGCCTCGACGCGACGACCGGCAAGCTGCTCTGGCGGCACGCGCTTGATGCCGGGGCGAGCGCCTTCGCCTGGGCGTCACCACTGATCGTGGGCGGCCGGGCCTTCATTGGCGTGGCTTCAGGGTGTGACAAACCGTCGATTCGGGGTCAGGTGCAGGCAATCAGCCTGACGGATGGCTCTACCCTGGCTGCAGAGGCCTTTGTACCGGCAGGTAAAGCGGGTGCGGGCGTCTGGAACTCGCCGGCGCTTAGTCCTGACGGGAAGACGCTGGCGGTGAGCACTGGAGAAGACTTCGCGGGCTATAACGGTCCATTCAACCGAGCCCTTGTAACGCTCGATCCAGCAGGGCTGGCGGTACGACAGGCGAACCAGCAAGGACCTACCGGCGGTGACCGCGACTTCGCCACCACCCCTATCATTTTCCATGACAGCCAGGGCCGCGCCATGGTGGCCGCAGCGCACAAAGACGAGAACTTTTATGCCTACGCGCTGGACAACGTGGGCGCAGGACCGCTGTGGCAGCTACATACCGGAGTGATCGTGGGGATGATGCCTGCGTACGATCCGACGATTGGCCGAGGCGGGACCCTCTTTTTCCTCGACGGCATGGGTGATCTGCACGGCGTCGATCCCGATACAGGCGAGGACAGGTGGAACCCCACGCACGCCGGCAGCGCGCGCAGCAACATGGCGTTGGCTGGAGGCATGGTCTTTCTCAACACCGGCTCTGATGGCCTGGTCGTGCTCTCCGAAGCGACGGGAGAAGTCCTCGCCACTTACCACCCGGAGCATAGCGGCAAATCTTACTCAGGGGTTGCCGTGTCGCGAGGCACCGTTTACTGGCTGTCGGGCGGCTATCTCAACGCATGGAGGGTCCCCGCCAGGTAGCTGAGGGTGGTGTTGTAGTGGCTAATGCAGCTTCATGGCCTTAGCTTTTGAAATAGAAACGAACAACTCAAAGCCCGCAGGGTTTTGAGTTGTTTGTTTTTGGAACGAGGCACTCTTTCCCCAGGAGGTTGGTGGAAGCTGCACCAAGCATCTCAACGCATGAGGGTCCCGGCCAGGTAGCTGAGAGAAAGGGAGCAACAAAGTGGAAGCAGAGCAGATTTCCACTTTGCCGCTCCTCTTGCGTTTGTTGTACTTCATGAATTAATGGAACGTTCTTATTCTCTCCAACGTATCTTCATAATCATTTCACAATGTGTGGTTATACTTGAAAGGTAGGGGTGCAGAAAACGTATTTAGATCCGAAGAGAATGCATAACCCGGTAAAAGAGCAATCCGCAATTAGAACGAGAGGTGTTTAGAATGCAAAGGAATACAGATTGGAAATTACCTGCCGCGCTCATCCTGGCAGGGCTGGCCCTGTTTGTGGCGATAGGTGGGCGTAGCATGTCACCCTTTATGGGTGGTGACAGAAACCCGGCGATAGTGATCAACGCGAATGGCGACCAGGGTGGATCGGCAAACGCAGCGCCCGCGCCAACGGTCGTAGCGCCCAGCAGTCCGGCCCCTATGCCTGGGAGGTTTGGTTATGAGCGAGGGTTCGGACGTGGCGGCTTTGGGTCGCCCTTCGGCTTCATCTTGCCGTTGCTGTTCATCTTCCTGGCCTTCCGCTTCTTAGTGGGCAGGCGCCACTGGCACCGCCGCGGACCCGACGGATACTGGCAGGGCCCCGGAAGCGGTTGGCAGGGAGGGCCACAGCAGGGGCCGTCAGGTCAACAGCCGCCTCAACAGCAAGCGTGGCAGGGGGGCCCTCAGCCGAGCGGCTATCCTCAGCAGCAGGGATGGCAAGGCGGTCCTCAGTCGGCCCAGGCACAACAGCAGCAGCCACAACAGCAGCAGGCACCTCATCAGGGCCAGGCTACACAGCCCCATCAGGCATGGCCGGGAGAGCAGGCGCAACAGCAGCAGCCTGCACAGCCGCGTGGGCGATGGGTCTGGCAGGAGGACGTTCCCCCTACTCCACCCGCGCCACCGAGTTACGGTGGAGGTTATCACGGTGACATAGAGCGGCCTGGACAGGGCGACCAGAGCTAGGCCGGACGTGGCTACCAGGACTATACTCGTGGTGGACGACGAGCCGGGGATCGTCACTATTGTGCGCGATTACCTGGAAAGGGCGGGCTTCAGAGTGCTGGCTGCCGGCGACGGCGTTACGGCGCTCAGGCTCGCCCGCCTGGAGCGCCCCAGCCTGATGTTGCTCGACCTGATGCTGCCGGGCATGGACGGACTTGACATAATCCGAATGTTACGCCAGGACCCCACAACCCGCAAGATGCCGGTGATCATGCTCACGGCGCTGGTCGATGAGACCGACAAGCTGGTCGGCCTGGAGCTTGGGGCAGACGACTACATTACCAAGCCTTTCAGCCCCCGCGAGGTGGTAGCCCGAGTACGGGCGCTCTTACGCCGGGCGGAGGGTGACACGGGCTACAGCAGCACACTGCTGGCTGGTCCGCTCAGCATCGATACGGAGAGACGGGTGGTGAGGCGAGATAACGTGCCTGTAGAGCTGACCGCCACGGAGTTCGATCTGCTGGCGGTGCTCGCCCGTGAGCCGGGCCGCACTTTCACTCGCGCTCAGCTCGTTGACCAGGTGTACGCCCAGGCGTTCGACGGATATGAACGCACCGTGGACGCCCACATTAAGAACTTGCGTCGCAAGATCGAGCCCGACCCTCCAGAGCCGCGCTTTGTGCTAACCGTCTACGGCGTCGGCTACAAGTTCGCCGAGAGCAATGCCGCCCAGCCCACTGGTACGGAAGGCGTAACGCAGGTCTCCGCCTCATGACCCGTCGTCGCGAGCGACGCTACGGGCAGCAGCACGAGGAGTGGCGTGATAGCCCCCGCGACGAGCTCGGCCCTAAGCAACAGCACACGCAGTATGGGATCGCACAGGCCCAGCGGCATGGCTCAGGCGGTCATGACGGGCCTGCCTGGAGCGGTCACCGGCCCAATGAGCGTCCCAGGTGGGGGAGTGAGCTCTCTACACGCCGCCTTCCTGACGAGGGGCCTCTGTGGGCCGGAAGAGGGTACCAGGGGCGCTACCGGACCGAGGGTGGAGGCTCCAGAGGCCGCCGTCCACCTCTTTTCGCCCTCATGCTTGCCGCTTTTGCGATGGTGATTGTGCTGGGCGTTGGCGGTATGGCCGTGATGATGGGCCTTACGGTTGGCCGGGACGTCGCTGCTATGCGGACGGAGATGACTCCGCTCATCGGTAGCACTCCTGTATCGCAGGTGCCGTTCCCCGCGAGCTACTGGGATCCAGCGCGCGTGCGAGCCATCGGCGGCGACGTAGCACGGGGCCTGCTAAGCGCCGCGCTTGTGGTCGCCGCAGTGTTGCTTGGGCTGGCCGCGATATTCTCTCAGCGTATCAGCAGGCCGATTAGCCGGCTTACAGCGGCCGCGCGTACGATGGCCTCGGGCGACCTTAGCGTACGCGTGTCGGGTTATGGCGTGCGTGAGATCAATGAGCTTTCCGAGGCTTTCAACTCGATGGCAGGCTCGTTGGCAGCAGCCGACGGGCAGCGCCGCCAGCTAACCGCCGATGTGGCCCACGAGCTACGCACGCCCCTGTCGATCATCAAAGGCCGCCTCGAAGGTATGCAGGACGGTGTATATTCAGCCACTCCCGACCAGATAACGCTGCTGCTCGACGAGACTGCCCTGCTGGAGAGGATGATCGAGGACCTGCGCATCCTGGCCCAGGCAGACGCGGGTCAGTTGCCCCTCTACATGGAGCAGGTCCGGCCCGAAGAATTGCTCAACGTCGTAGCGCGCCACTTTGCTCCCCAGGCAGCGGACGCCCAGGTGACCATTAGAGTAACGGCAGAGGAGGGCCTGCCCGACCTGCACGCCGACCCCCAGCGCCTTCAGCAGGTGCTTGGCAACCTCCTCTCCAACGCCCTGCGCCACACCCCGGTCGGCGGTGCGATCACGTTGCGGGCGGTCAGAGAACCTGGCGCTAACCACCTAGTGACGATCTCCGTGCAAGACACCGGATCAGGCATCGCGCCCGCAGACCTGACTCACATCTTCGAGCGCTTCTGGAAAGCCGACCGCGCACGCTCGCGCTCCGGGGGCGCCGGCCTGGGTCTCGCAATCGCCCGCCGCATCGTAGAGGCTCATGGAGGCCGAATCTGGGCCGCCGGTGAGCCGCCAGGTCAGGGTGCTACTGTGGGATTCACCCTACAGTCGAGTGAGGCACCTATGGGGTAGCTCCAGCACCCTGTGGTACGACTTTCTGCACGGCACAACACCTGAGATGAGGTCCAGTGGCACACGGCGCGAGGGATCGCCATGTGTCAATTCTGTGAGGAGCCTTGCCAACCCGGTTGAGAATTGCCGCACCCTCATATATTCAACCTAATGGCCGAATCACAGGGTAAGCAACCTGATCTTGTATTTTGCGCGCTGGGCGACCCCACCCGGCGCGAGATGCTAGGCTTCCTTGCCGGCGGTGAGCGCACTGTCAGCCAACTTAAGGCACCTCGCAGCATATCGTTCGAGGGCGCGTCCAAGCATTTGCGGTCGTTGGAGCATGCCGGTCCGATTGAGCGCAGAGTGGTGGGTCGTACCCACATGCTGCGCCTTCGGCCCGCGCCGCTGTCAGGCGCCGGCGAATGGTTGAGTTTCTATGAGCGCTTCTGGACAGCGCACCTGGACGCCCTCAACGCGATGCTGAAGGGGCAAGATGATCACGGTCTCCATGTGCAGCAATCTGTCGCCTGGTTATTGTCCGGTGGGATTAGCGTAGCGTATACTAGCGGCATAGCTGAGGAGACAATATGGCTCGGAGACATAATTTAGCAGTGCCGCGCATAGAATATCTTGGCGTGCGGAACTATAGGGCTCTGCACAGTCTTGAACTCAAGGATATAAGACCGCTTGCTGTTTTCCTGGGACCTAACGGCAGTGGCAAGTCGACTATCTTTGACGTTTTTGCCTTTCTTTCAGAGTGCTTCACGGAGGGCTTGCGCCGTGCATGGGATCGGCGTGGGCGCTTCCGTGAACTTCGCACCCGAGGGTCTTCAGGCCCCATTGTCTTTGAAATTAAGTATCGGGAAAAACCAGATGCACGTCTCATTACTTACCACCTGGCAATAGACGAAAACAGTAAAGGGCCTTATGTAGCGGAAGAATGGCTGGCGTGGCGTAGGGGCCAGCACGGGCAGCCGTTTCGCTTCATCGATTTTAGCGGGGGAGAAGGCGTCGCTTTTAGCGGTGAAGAACCGGACGAACAGGAGCAACGGAACATTGAGCACTTGTCTTCTCCCGAAGTTCTGGCTGTTAATACTCTAGGCCAGTTTGCCCGGCATCCACGTGTCACAGCCCTACGAGAATTCGTAACCGGCTGGTATCTTTCTTATCTCACGACTGATAGTACTCGCACAACAACTGAGACTGGCCCACAGGAACGCTTATCCGCGACCGGGGACAACATCCCGAACGTTATTCAATACCTCAAAGAACAGCACCCTGAGTTGCTGACCAGGATCTTGACTACCCTCACGAACAGAGTGCCACGCCTTGAGAGTGTAGAAGCTGCGGAATTAAGGGATGGTCGCCTCCTCCTGCAAATAAAAGATGCTCCTTTTGAGCAGCCCATTCTTGCACGCTACGCTTCAGATGGCACACTTAAGATGCTCGCGTACTTGATCGTATTGTACGATCCAACTCCTCCCCAGCTTATCGGCATAGAGGAGCCGGAGAACCAGTTGCACCCCCGTCTGTTGCGAGAGCTCGCCGAGGAATGCAGGGCAGCCTCCGCTAGGTCTCAACTTATGGTTACGACTCATTCGCCCTTCTTCGTCGATGGCCTGATGTCTGACGAAGTTTGGGTACTATATCGAGACACAGAAGGCTACACACAGGCAACGCGAACCTCTGACATGCAAGGTATACGCGGGTTTCTGGATAATGGCGCATTGCTGGGCGACTTATGGATGGAAGGCTATTTTACAGCAGGTGATCCTCTCACCAATGCGGGCGGCCCCAGAAAACTGCCGGCGCGACGGCCCGTATCCTGATGCACGTCGAGTTTCTCGTTGAAGAACTTTCTGCTGAGACAGCCCTCAAAGAGTTATTGCCAAAGATACTCGGTGAGGCGATAACCTTTGGAATACGCACACATGAAGGTAAGCTGGATCTATTAAGAAGCTTGCCCAATCGCTTGCGTGGTTACAAAGCGATGTTGAACGGCAACTATGATTTGCGAATTGTTGTCTTAGTGGATCGAGATAGCGAGGACTGCCGGAGTCGCAAAGCTCACTTGGAAGATGTTGCGACTGATGCAGGACTGGTTACCAAGTCCCGAGCAAACGGTGGCAACTTCCAAGTGCTAAACCGTCTTGCAATACAGGAACTTGAGGCCTGGTTTTTCGGAGACTGTGAAGCTGTTGCTCAGGCGTATCCAGGTTTTGATCCTCAGCTTTGGCGGAAGTCACGTTATCGTGATAGCGATGCAATAGATCATACCTGGGAGACGCTTGGACTTGAACTACAGAAAGTTGGTCATCACCAAGGACGGTATGAAAAGGTGAGGGGTGCGCGTGAAATAGCATCACATATGGCCCCTTCCCGTAACCGATCCCCAAGCTTCCAAGCATTTTGTTCGGGCCTCTTGGACCTGGTCCGTTAGAGAGACACACTTCGGCGTCATAGCCTTCATGAGAGACTTCTGCACACTATGGTAGTCTGTTGGCGATCCCCGGCCACTTTCTGCGTTTCCAGTCTGTGGTCACATGAGAAAGTCTAGAACAGGGCCAGGCTCTCAGCGGTCTTGCTGAGTTGGACGTATGAGGATCTCGTTGACGTTGACGTGAGGCGGCTGAGCGACTGCATAGACTATGGCGTTTGCGATATCCTCGGCTCGTAGCGGCGTGATCTCCTCTATCCGCTTGCGTAGCCCTTCCCGCGCCGGCGCATGGGTGATGTGCGAGCCCAACTCGGTGTCGACGATGCCCGGCTCGACCACGGTCACGCGGATGTTGCTTTCGATGCACTCCTGCCGTAACGCTTCAGAAAAGGCAACCACGCCCCACTTGGTGGCGTTGTATACGGCGCTGCCCGCCCGCGCGATGCGCCCTGCGACTGAGGAAATGTTGACGATGTGACCGCTACCCTGCGCCTTCATGACGGGTAGCACGCGGTGTGTGGCATATAGGAGGCCCATGAGGTTGGTTTGCACCATGCGGCGCCAGTCCTCCGTATCAGCGCCATCAATGGGACCGAGCAGCATCACGCCCGCGTTGTTCACCAGGATGTCGATCCTGCCCCATTGTTCACGAGCTCGGCTGACCATCTCCGCCGTCTCCCTTTCTTGGGTGACGTCAGCGGTCACGCAAAATGCCTCTCCACCGGCTCGCTCGATCCGCTCGGCCAGGGCATCTAGGCGTTCAACACGCCGTGCCGCCAGGACTACCCGCATCCCCTGTGCGGCCAGCGCCAGCGCGGTCGCCTCCCCGATCCCCGATGAAGCGCCCGTAATGAGCGCGACCTTCTCTTCGTTGCTTGCCATGAATCTGCTCCTCGTCGTGCTGTTGTTTTATCCTACAGAGCAGATTTCGTTCCCGGCTATCTCAACCGGCGCGCACCAGTGCAGTTTCCAGTAACCTTTTAGCTATTAAGGGTCAAGCAAGCAAATCAAAACCTAGGGGTTTTGATTTGCTTGCTTCTGGAAAGAAAAACAGAGAGATCAAACCCTGTAGGGTTTTGATCTCTCTGTTTTTGGAAAGCAGCGCGCTGTTTCCGAGATGTCCCAGGAAGCTGGATTAGCTTACAATAGCGCTGCTTGTATTGCTTGCCTAAAAAGTGTAAAGTGTTGTACAAAACGCCGAAGGATATCAACTTGATTCTTGAACGCGCGAGCGGCATCTTACTGCACCCGACCAGCTTCCCAGGTCCCTACGGAATAGGCGACCTCGGTGCGGAGGCTTATCGTTTTGTCGACTTCCTGCGCCAGAGTGGCCAGAAATTGTGGCAAATATTGCCGCTGGCCCCGACCGGCTACGGCGACTCGCCATATGCGGCTTTCTCAGCCTTTGCAGGTAATCCTCTGCTCATCAGCCCTGACACGCTGGTAGATGAGGGCTTGCTGGAGCCTCATGATCTACGAGACCTGCCGAATTTCCCCTCAGATCGGGTAGATTACGGCACGCTGATCGACTGGAAGATGGCTCTGCTGCGTGGCTCTTACCGGCGCTTTGTCGAGAAGAGCCGCGATGGAGAGGCGGCTATGCAAGTCGTCAAGGTTGAACTCGATCACTTCGCAGCCGAGAACGCGGTCTGGCTGGACGACTACGCGCTCTTCATGGCGCTAAAAGGGGCGCATGGCGGCGCGGCCTGGAGCGACTGGGAGGAGGGACTTGCCCTTCGCCGTCCCGAGAGCATCGCCGAGTGGCGGCTGAAGCTGGCTGACGAGATCGGCTTTCAGCACTACATACAGTACCTTTTCTCGAAGCAGTGGATGCGGCTCAAGGGTTACGCCAACACGCACGATGTGAAAGTAATCGGTGACGTTCCGATCTTCGTTGCTTACGACAGCTCCGACGTATGGGCAAACCACGATCTGTTCCACCTCGACGAGAAAGGGCGCGCAATCGTAGTGGCGGGTGTGCCTCCCGACTACTTCTCGCCCAAAGGGCAGTACTGGGGCAACCCTCTCTACCGCTGGGAGACGCTGGCCGCAGATGGCTATGGATGGTGGATAGAGAGGCTGCGCAACGCCTTTCGCCTGTACGATATCGTGCGACTCGACCACTTCCGGGGCTTCGCTGCCCATTGGGAGGTGCCTGTGAACGATGAAGAGACAGCGGCCAACGGGCGCTGGGTCAAGGGTCCGGGCGTGCCTCTCTTCCGTGCTATACACGAGGCTCTGGGCGACCTGCCGATTATCGCCGAGGACCTGGGGGTTATCACGCCTGATGTGGCGGCAATCCGCGAAACGATGGGCTACCCCGGTATGCGCGTCTTGCAGTTCGCCTTCGGAGCTTTCGAGAGCGACGCGACCGACCCTTACCTGCCGCACAATTTCGAGCAGAACACGGTAGTCTATACCGGTACGCACGACAACGATACAACAGTAGGCTGGTACCGCACCGCTTCGGAGCAGGAGAGGGCTAACGTCAGGCGCTATCTGGATATCTACGTTGGCGGCGAGCATGGAGACGAGGAGGCCGCCGGCCTAGCGCCATTTGTAGCGTGGAAACTGACTCGCCTCTCTTTCGGCTCGGTGGCTAACACCGCCATCGTGCCGCTGCAAGACTTGCTCGGCCTGGGGTCTGCCGCCAGGATGAACTGGCCCGGCAGGGCCGCCGGCAACTGGACCTGGCGCTACCTACCGGATAGCTTGACCGGCGACCTGCTGGCGGCGTTGCGCGATATCACCCTCCTCTTCGCGCGCTATGTACCGCCCACCGACCACCCGCTAAAAGGGCAGGGCAACATATAGTTGGACAGGCGGCGCTTCTTGTTCAGCGTTGCCGGCGGCTCCGGCCACCTTCACCCGCTGATGCCGCTCGCGAGCGCGCTCAGGCAGGCGGGTCACGATGTAGCCTTCGCCGTAAGCGTCTCGCTACGCCGGACGGTTGAGGCATCGGGCTTCCCCGTTTTCCAGGTGGGCGGCAAGCTGGCGGCGGACCCTGAGTACCAACAGTTCAGAGCTGAACGGAGCGCTATGCCCGTGGGGCTCGCAACGGAATTGTTGGTTTACCCCAGGCTCTTCGTCGGCATGGGCGCTCGGATGCGCACCCCTGAGCTGGTGGCGATCTGCAAGGCATGGCTGCCCGACATGCTAATCAGGGAGACGGGCGAGTATGGCGCGGTCGTCGCAGCCGAGCGCCTGGGATTGCCACACGCGGCGGTATCGTTTGCGGCGTCGCTTAAGGCATTGATGATCTTCGAGCGAGAAGCCGCCACGTTTTTGGACCCCGTACGACAACTCTGGGGCCTGCCTGCCGATCCGGCATTCGCGGCTCCTTATCGCTACCTCTTGCTCAACTATGCGCCACCCGCCTTCAGCACGCACGATGTTGGCGGTCAGGGGCTCGGCCTGCGCAGCTATGTGCCCACCTCTGCAACAGCCTCTATCCCTGCCACTACGCACTTTATCCGTCCTGAAATCTTTGATAATGCGGGGGATGAAAGGCTGCCCGATTGGATGGCCGGGCTGCCGGATCAGCCCACGGTCTACGCCACGCTCGGAACAGAAGTAAACAGTGAACCCGATCTGTACCCGAGCGTGCTGCAGACGATCATAGAGGGGCTGCGCGACCTGCCGGTCAACCTTATTGTCACGCTGGGTCGTGACAAAGAGCCGGCGGATTTCGGCCCACAGCCGGCCAACGTGCATATAGAAAGGTACATCCCGCAGAGCTTACTGCTGGGCCTGTGCGACCTCACAGTAATGCACGGTGGAAGCAACAGCCTCCTGGCGGCAGTCGATGCCGGCCTGCCAATGGTGCTGGTGCCGCTGATCGCCGACCAGTTCTTTAATGCCCAGGCTGCGGAAAGCCTCGGGCTGGCGCAGGTTGTGCAGCGTGAGCAACTGACAGCGGTTAGCATCCGCTCGGCGGTCGAGAAAGTAGCGTCCGATCCTGCTTACCGACAGAGGGTCGCGCAAATGCGAGCAGATATGCAGGTCCTGCCTGATCAGAGCCACGCGGTTGAGTTGGTCGAACGCGTTGCGTATGGCGATATACCTGTGCTGCCCACGGGTTGGCCGTACCGTTGAGAGGGGGCCGGCCAGCACTCGCACGAGCGCTCCTGGTTATTCTTTGTCGTAACGGCCCTGCTACGTCGTTTCAGACAAACAGTTCACGGTAATCCTATGAGCAGCAGTTTCCGCCTATTATCTCTTTACGTTATCGTTAGATTGGTCTGGTTAGATGTTTCGCCCGTGTAGGTGCCTGAGACCACAGGCGCAGGCCGTGCAGAAGCGTGCCACGGGCGGGTTCCTATGCCCGCAACGCGGTCAGAAAATGTCCCGAAGCTGCGCAGGCTGCTGCACAGCCTCCGTCAGGACTTGCGACGGAGCCGCAAGCGGCTCATGAGGCTGAAGTTGCTGTTCTTGCGGAGGCTCTGCTGCCGCGTCCGGTTGCTGCAATGGTTGCACCGGGACTTGAGGCTGATAGGATGCCTGATAATGGGCCTCCGCCTGCGGCTGCCGTGCCTCACGAGGCTGTGGTGCTTGTACCGGGGGCTTAGTCGGCAATTGTGGCATCACGTCCACTCTGGGCTCTATCTGAGGGGCAGCGCCTTGATAGTCCTGTGAGTTCTGTTGTGCCGGCAAGGCGTCTTGCTCCAGTGAGGAGGGACTGGTACCGTCATGTGCTATTTCGCTGACAGACGGGGCTGGGCTGATACTTTCACGCGCTGCTTCACTCGGAGGCGCGACAGGGTGTGATATCGGCATCTCACTTATACTGGCGCGATTCCTTGTGATAATTTTTGGAAAAGCTGCGACATCTTGTGGAGGCTCTCATCCCCGTATATCTGGACCCTCTGTAGTTAGGGTGTCGGCTGCTCGCTATCACCCGTATTCTGCCTAGCCGGGCTTTGCTCCTTAGAGGTTGTGACGCAAGCCACCGTAAATTTGCTGCTTGCCATATCCAATCCGACCGTGGCATATGCATCGCCTTGCTTTACCGTGCCGCCACAGCTAGCTCCCTGATTTGTCC
>JALYYZ010000185.1 GCA_030945985.1 Chloroflexota bacterium | reverse complement strand
AACATAGTCGTGCTCGCTGCGACTTTTTATGGTGAGTTGGTTCAGATCGGCCAGATAGAGGTCCCGCAGACGCTCGCGCTCGTAGAAGAGCCAGTCGTCGTAAGAACTCTCAAGGAAGTCACCGCCGTAGAGATCAGCAGCCTCAGCGAGAGTAGCGGCAGAACCACTCAGTCGCTCAAACTCGGCTACATCTAGCCGGTAGTCGCACTCAGGATTCCACTGGATCGTCCGGGCATCAGCCACCAGCCAGTCACAGCCGGAGGGAGCAGGGGTCGATGGGAGAATATGCTTCAGGTCGTGCAGATGTCTCCGGAGGTTGGCCCGCGCAGAGGTCTCCGGCTCGTCAGGCCAGAGGGTGAAAGCAAGTGTCTCACGCTTGACCGGGTGTGATCGGTGTATGAGTAGGTAGGCCAGGAGCGACCAGGTTCTGGGTAAAGCGGCAACGCTGCACGTTTCTCCATCAAGCAGAAAGTATGGCCGACCAAGCAGGTGAATTTGCAGCATACCTGCCTCTTATGGCTGCCGGTTGGTGCCTCAAGCTCCGGTGTCCAGAACCGAAAAGGTGTGGGCTGCCAATAGGTCCTCTCGTATTACTCACTATACCATAATAAGCCGGGCGCCGTGCCGCCGCTCGCTCGTACAAAGAGAGCGTGCTTGGTGCAGCTTCCAGCCACCTGTGGGAAAGAGCGCTTCTTGATGGACCTCTCTGGGAAAAAGCGCTTCTTTCCAGAGACAGCAACTCAAGACACTCCGTGTTTTGAGTTGCTGTCTCTCTTTCAAAAGGTAAAAGGTCGCTTGAAGAGGCACTATCTAACTTACCCCGTCGTAGTCGGCTGTCCCTTTGGCCTTGCAACTTAGCGCGTTATACATCGTTAGGTGTCTTAGTACAGAAAACGCTGCCAGGACGAACGATCCCCTACTACGCAGTTGACAGCCGGAATGGAGCGCCATACTTTATGCAGTGCAATCGGGTTAGTTGTGAGGAGGGGCTCTAAAAGTGAAGAAATTTGGTAATACGACAAGTCCGGCAGGTCGCAAGCGTTTGCTTTCGGCGTCGCTAGCCTCAGCATTTGTGGCGGGTGCGATTGGAGCAACTACTGCGCCTGCCGCGCACCAGCCCATCAGCAGCGCTTACTATCAGCAGGCGCCTGCCGACCCGGCATTTCAGCAGGTATGGGCTCGCACCGATCAGCTCGTCCAGGCAACCAGGGTAAGTCGAAGCTTCTACTGGGGCTGGATGGGGAGGGAGCCATTCTACGAGCGGTACGATGAGGGTCAAGGAGGTAAGCATCTTGTCCAATACTTCGATAAGGCTCGAATGGAAATCAACGACCCGAACGGGAATAAGAGCAATCCTTTTTATGTCACAAACGGGCAACTCAGCCGCGAGATGGTGACGGGACGAATGCAGGTGGGCAGCAACACCTTCATCCAGCTTTCGCCTGCCGAAGTAGATATTGCAAGCGATACATCGGACACATCGCTCGGCACGCCCACTTATGCTACCTTCCATAGTCTTATTCGCTCTAACCCAGGGCAGGTGGGCAGACCTGTTACCGGCACGGTCAATCGAGCAGGGCAGGAAGGAAACGATGCCGCTTTTACCCGTGACTATAACGTCTCTTACGCCTACTACGAGCCTGTCACCCAGAACAATATACCAGGCGTGTTTTGGGACTTCCTGAATATCACAGGCCCTGTTACGATAAATGGCCAGACCACTTCCGCCCGCCTCTCTGACCCCTATTTCTATGCCACGGGCTACCCCATCAGCGCTGCGTATTGGGCGAAGACCACGATTGCAGGCAAGCCGAATACTTCTGTGCTCATACAGGTCTATGAGCGGCGTGTGCTTACCTATGTCCCCTCGGCTCCTGAAGGCTGGCGAGTACAAATGGGTAACGTAGGCCTCCACTATGTAGACTGGCGCTATGGCAGCGCGACTAACTTGTTCAATTCATCGTGTGAGGCTTCAGGGGACAAGACTGGACAGCTCTGGTTCCAGCACCCTGAGATACAACAATGGCTCGGCTGTGTACGTTTCGATACACCCGAGCGTGGCGCAACAGTTGCTCACCAGCGATTTGAACATGGGGAAATGCTAGACGTCGCCTATGGAAGCGGTGCCAAGTCCCTCTTCATCTTGTTTGATGATGGCACCAGCCGGTGGCTCCTGGATACATATAGGGATGGCAGCCCTGAGCCAGATCAGAGCCCTCCCCCTGGCATGTATGCCCCTAAAGCCGGTTTCGGTAAAGTGTGGCGGGAAATGGGACTGCAAGCACGAATCGGGTGGGCACTGGCACCGGAGACAGTAGCCACCTTTGATCCTGCCGGCGAACCCCAGTTGCCAACCCCCATTCCTACAGCCTTGCCCGGCATCGCTACACGGACCCCCGCGCCGCCGGCACCGCCGGCACCGACTGCGGTGCCGCCAAGTGGGCGAGGCTTCCCAGCCGTTCGTTCGTGGGGTAGTCCAAATTTCATCATCTATACAGGTCCTGCTTTGCATAAGTTCTACGTCATCCACGATGGCGGTACCCGTTGGGCTGCATATGAGGACGCGTTGCGGTGAAACTGGTGACCTCTTCGACGCTCGCTTTGGCTTTTGAAAGTAAAACAAACAAGTCAAAATCCTGCGAATTTTGACTTGTTTGTTCCTGGAAAGAAGCGCTCTTTCCCCAAGAGGCCCATGAAGCTGAATTAGGGACGGGGAGCGTTCATACTAACCACCAACCACTAGCGCCCGGTCACTGGTCACCGGTATGGGTCACTGGTCACAAGGGTGTGTTTGCAAATAGCACTCGGTGGGTAGAGATCGCCCTGTGAATAAA
>JALYYZ010000182.1 GCA_030945985.1 Chloroflexota bacterium | reverse complement strand
TAGAAGCCCCTTGATTCATCAATGGGGTGCCTCACGCAAGCAACTTCGACCAACCGCGTGGGGCCAACAGCCCTGCTGATCCCGGCGTGGGAGGGTCGATAGTCAAGCTGGCGGTCGGTGTTGCCGGTCAGCAGCCGGCGCCTACGGGCCCATCAGCCGGCGCTACAGGAACACCTACCACGTTGGCACCGCCCGCGCAAACAACACCTTTGGCTACAGCAAGCCGGCCGGCCACACAGGTTGCGGCTACCCAGGTGCCGATGGCTACCGCCACAACGGTGCCTGTTGCGCAAACGCCCGTCGCTGAAACGCCGATCGTTATAGTGGCTCCACCGCCCGTTGCGCCTTCTCCTTCGGTAGTACCCGGTATGCCCACAACGGGCGCGCACAGTATAGAGTGGCAGCTATTACCTCTCTTGTTTGCACTGGGTGGAATGGTTGCGCTGGTAGGTATAAGAGTACGACCTGGCAAGCGCAGATAGAGGAGCAAGAATGGAGCGCATGACCTACGAAGAATGCAAGCAATTCCTACTGGAGAAGCCCAGGCCCGCTATAGCGGCGATCGTTCGGGCTGATGGCAGCCCGCATGCCACACCCGTGTGGATAGACATGGACGGCGACCAGGTTATCTTTGAAACCTCGCGCGAGTCGCTAAAAGGCAGGGCTCTCCGGCGGTACCCACGAATTTCCCTCTGCGTTGACGATGACCAGCCACCCTTCTCGGCCGTCACGATTGAGGGCAGCGCCATCATCTCGGACGATCTGGCGGACGTGAGATACTGGGCAGGGAGGATCGG
Source organism: Chloroflexota bacterium (assembly GCA_030945985.1). Taxonomy (GTDB): domain Bacteria; phylum Chloroflexota; class Chloroflexia; order QHBQ01; family JADMIH01; genus JADMIH01. Next base: position 4,863 of record JALYYZ010000182.1, on the reverse strand, counting down.
CGGGCGTTACATGGGTAAAGACCAGGCAGAAGCATACGCGGAGCGTAACGGTGTCGAAGGGGAATTGGTTGTCAGAGTGACCATTCTGAACGCCAGCGGTTTCAGGAACGTCGCCGAGTGATCGAAAAGAGGTTCCAGGCCGTCAAGAGGGTTACGAAGCAGAAATCATCACGCAAGGAATGAGCAATCGAGTCCCTGTGCGTGGCTCGAATACTGATTCTTCTCTCGTTTCTTACAAGGTAGCTTGAAGAGACCCTAAAAAGTACCGGCGCAACAACGGGGAACCATGCCCGCAACCTACAGAGCACAATCACAGTGCAAGCCATCACTATTTAGCGCTGGTAGGGTATTGGCTTCGCCCAGGCATTCTCCGCCTGGGCGAAGCTGCATTTAGCCACCCTTCTTATCTGAAAGGTGTCGAGAAGCAGACCGGCGACAGGCCTGGGCCGGTCCAGCGGTCCAAGAGCTCTTCTCAAAGTGGGGTCAGCAGCCCAGCAGAGCCTCCGAGAGCCATCCTAAGCCACAGACGGTAGCACATTGCATCTCTCTGGGGCTTTATAGGTGTACATCAGGTCCCTGGGTCTTCGGTGCTTTGCGCCTTCTTTTCAATTCCCACTAGCTCTTCAGGCGACCTCCTGGGGAAAGAGCCCTTCTTTCCAAGAACAAGGCAATCAAGACCTGCGGGTTTTGATTGGCTCGTTTTACTTTCAAAAGCTAAAAGGTCCATAAAGTTGCACCAGTCGCCTTGCAACCAGGCAGGTGTACGTCTACCTTTTGCCCGCACAAATCTTCGGTGCGTCGTCCAGCATTGAGCCTTGATCGGCGTCACGCAGACCCGTAAACTCTTTGCTTAGGAGTCGTCAGACAGTAACCACATGCTTCATCAGCATGGCAGGGCTAAGATAAGTTGGGATCTGCTGCCTTTATTTGCGGCAACCCCTTACCTGCTCTGGCCGGAGTCAGGGTCGATCATTAGACCCGACTCGTCTACCGCCTCGAAGTCGGAGCCGTGCAGTCTGTCCATCGTGTGCAGCATATCGTTGTCCCACCGCTCGTCGGGCACGCCGCCTATCTCCCAGGGGCCACCAACGTCGGCTAGGATCATACCGTAATCCTTGAGGCCCTGTAGTATCACCTGCACCTGCTGTGGGTAGCCTGATATGTCAACGTTGGCGCGCAGTCGCACGCGGAGGCCCATGGGCGGCAGCGATGGATTGGCGGATCCAGCGTCCAGGTGCCGGGCAGGCCAGAGATACGCGCGTTGTATATCGGGCGCGGTAAACCTCACTGCATGGCGTATAGCTCCACTCGCCACTTCGTCGTACCGGACCAGACCCGGATAGATGGGTAGCCCGGCCGCGTCCGACGACGTCCACCCAGCCGGGCGAAGCGCGTTCGAGCGCAAGTTCCACGTCGCGCCGCTGCCGGCGTTCCAACTCCCGTCTGCCTGGGGAGCGGCGTTGAACATCTCGTACAGGTTGCAGTTGCCACTGTGTACAACCAGTACGTGCCTATCTCCTGTGCTGTTCGGGCCACCCTCGATAGGCGCATCAGTAGGCACAGGGTAGGGACCGGGATCGCTCTCCTCTCCATACTCCGTAAAATGGATCGGCACAAAAGGCTGGCCGGCGGCCGTGACCACAAAAGGGACGCCTATCGGGCCTCCATCCCACAAGCCCGAGCCGAAATCGTCATGCACATTCCGGCCCAGACCTATGCTGCTCATGTAGATATTAGAGAGAATATGCGTGGGCAGAGCCGAGATATTGCGGTTCCAGATGTTATCGGCAGGGAAGGGAGGGCAAGGGCCGCCGGCTGTTGCAGTAACAGTAGACGTGGGGGTCGAGGTGGATGGGCGACGCGTCGCTGTAGGAGTGGCGCTTGGGGGCGTACCTGTGACCGAAGGCGTGGGAGTTGTGTGGCGAGCCGTGCTCACCATCTTGCAAAGCTGAGCGCGCGTTAGCAGTCCGGTCGGGCGGAAATATGGTAGGTTGTAGCTGCCGCACGGCTCGCCGGCGCCCCCACAATGGTAACCGGCTGTTACGTTGAACTGGACGGCCGCCTCTACATACGGGTAAAAGGGGCTGCCGGCAGGTACATCCTCAAAGGTGGGGTTGTTCGGTTGCAGTGGTGCCCAACTCATCGCTGTTACGAGCATCTTCGCCAACTGCCCTCGACTGACCAGGTTGCCAGGCCGGAAGTATGGCTTGCTCAAAGGGTCGCACGGCTCACCGGCTCCACCGCAGGCATATCCGCCAATCAATCCATGCGCGGCACCGATCTCTATCCACTGGAAGAAAGGCTGCGAGACTGACACATCCTCAAAGGTTGGCTGTAGTGGCGTGGCTCCTGACACCCCGGTCGCGATCACTACGATCTTCATCGTCTGCCCGCGAGTGACTTCTCTTACAGGTCCAAAGGTGCCATCCGCATACCCGCCTATCGCGCCGACGCCGGTGAGATCGGTCACATAACCGTAGAACCAGTCGGAGGGGCAAACATCAGGGTATCGCTCGCCGGGGCAGGAGGTGGGCGGCTGCACGGTATGGCTGGGCGCGGCGCTGCCGGGGAGGGCAAGGCAAAGGCTGAAACCTGCCGCCAGTGCAAGTAGGAACCAGAGCAGATTTGGATGTGCCTTTGCGCGAGCCATATAGATTTCTTTCCATGCGACCAGAGCATTGTACTCATGCCTGGCCCATAATTTACATCGAAGAAACAACGGGTCAACGTGATCTGATTATCCAGGTAGATCTCTCTGAGAGCAGACTGATCAAAGAAATAGCTTGCCTCAACTATGCCCGTCATATCTTCCTTAAGACCATTCTAGCCGGGTGCGGGTGACTCGTCAATGAGGTGATAGTCCTGGATGGAAAGGCAAAGCTGTGCTCCCTTCCGGTTTCCGTCCCTAGTGCAACTTCATGGACCTCTTAGCTTTTGAGAGTAAAACAAACAAATATGACCCTGCGGGTCATATTTGTTTGTTCCTGGAAAAAAACGCGCTTTCCCCAAGAGGTCATGAAGCTGTAATAGTGACTAACTTGCAGCGAACCATGAACCGGGTAGGGTCGCGCAAATTGAAGGCTTGGGTTATATTTTGTTATTCAGTAGCGGCATGGACGGTTGGGTCATCCGTCTTTTCTTTAAAGAAGATAGAGAATCAATTATTTGACGGTTTAAAAGGACGGTTAATAATTACGGTTAATACGGTTCAGGCACACTTTGTGCGTGAGGATGACACTACCCCCTCCGTTTTTGACACTGGTCAGATGCTCGTTTTGACACTACCCCCCCTTTTTGACACTGGTTGGATGCTCGTTTTGACACTTGTTGGATATTGCATTTGGAACGGGTGAGTAGTCTCAGTGCAGGACGGGTAGGTAGTGTCGCCAGGAGACTGGAAGGGATCTCCTATTGGAGCTAGTACGACGAACATGAGGGCACGATTCGATCCTCTCCGGCAGCTCACATATTGGGTCTCACATAGCCAGGAACCGGTGCTGCTAACTTTGTAAAGCCGGTAGCACCTTTTCACAAAGTAGTTCGAGAGTAGTCAGGTCGCGAGGGTCGGGGCAGGCCATCTCAAAGTGATCGACGCCCAACTCTATGAAGGGGCGCATTTGGTCAACGATCTGCTCAGGGGTACCCACAAAGCCTGCCCCCGCAGGGAACTCCTCGGCGATGGCTCTGGCACGCGCCTCCTCTTCGGTCGGTGTACATATGCAGAGGCTGAGCCAACTGCGCCGCAGTGTGGCAGGGTCGCGGCCTATTTCATCGCAGGCCCTAGCCATTTCACCGGCGGCGGTGCGGTAGGCATCCAGGCCGATGCGTATGCCCGACACGTCCCACCAATCAGCGTGGCGCGCGATCATCCGCAACATACGGGGCTGGCGGCCTCCTATCATCAGCGGAGGCGCAGGGTCGGGCTGAGGCTCACAGTGGGCATCTCTGATCGTGAAATATTGTCCCTCGAAGTTGGCCGGCTTATCGCTCCACATCGCTTTGATAATCTGCACCGTCTCTTCAAGTTGAGCGAGACGCACCCCCGGCGAGGGAAAATCGTACCCATAAGCCCGATACTCCGGTTCGTGCCAACCGGCGCCGATGCCCATAACAAATCGCCCGCCCGTCAGGAACTGCAGTGTAGCTCCCATTTTGGCCAGGAGCGCAGGGTTGCGAAACGACTGGCAGATGACGGTGTGCCCGAATAGCAGCTCAGGATAGGCCCTTGCGAAATAGGTGATGCCGGTCCAGCCCTCCAACATGTCGACCTCACCGAATTCCAGGTGGTCGGCCATCCAGACCGCCTCGAAACGGCCCCTGATTAGATCAAGGCCGCGCTCTATATCGTCCACGAAAGTTGCGCGCCGCTCCACCGAGACGGGTCCATTGGGCAATGTCCAGCCCAGGCTTATCTTATTACTGTTCGTCATCCTTGTATCTCCTACTTGTGTGCGTCGAGCAACCATCAGTCTCCGTTGAGGAGAAAGAAGAGTGCAGTCGTCTGGCAGTCATCTGATTGGGAATGCAAGTGCTACACCAGGGCTGTTTGCAAATACCGCCCTGTGAATTTATTCACAGGGCGGTCTCTACCTACAGAGTGCTATTTGCAAATACGCCCTAGTACCTTCCGAACTATATTGTGATTGTTCCGTTTGGTACCAGGTCACAGATCAACTCCGCTGACCTGTGACCTGGTACCAAACGATTGCTGATTCCCTCACAAGGTACTAGCATAACGCTTCTAGCTGACCCAGACAACCCCATATAAACGTGCATAAGCCGGCTTAGAGAAATGAGATACATAGCCGCAATATGAGGCGGAACTTTAATAGGGAAGAATTCTACATAAAACGCGGTCTTTAA
>JALYYZ010000177.1 GCA_030945985.1 Chloroflexota bacterium | reverse complement strand
CAGTAAGGCGACCCGCGATCTACATGTTTGGAGCCGGTATGGCTGTGGGGCTGTCTACTCTGGTGAAACCACCTGGCGTGAGTATAATTCCCGCCCTCACGGTCGGTCTACTGCTTCTGCTGGGCTCAAAGTCGCGGGCGCCTCTTCTATACCTGGGAGCGGGCGCGGCCCTGCCTATTGCCTTGTCAGTAGTTCCATACTTCTTTAACCCGCCTGCTCTCGAGGCTCTCAGGTTTAGCTTCGGTACTGTCCTTCCGGCCTACACTTCCTATGGAGGTTATGAGCCCATATCCACTCGAGCGATCAATCTGCTTGCCTCGATGGGGTTGCCTATTTTACCTTTATTAGCTACCGCGTTGGTCCTCTTCATTCCCAGGATCTACAATAGAACGTGGGGACCGATTAGCGTGGAAGCATATTCGGCCACAAACCTGCTGGCAGGCGTTTTTCTTTTCACCGGAAACGTTACGGGTAAGTCATATGACCACTATCTGATTGTCGTACTGCCCTTTCTATTGCTCTTCGCAGGACATAACCTTATCACCTTCGCCCACAACATGAAATCACCAAAGCTGCGACTCGCGGTGGTTGTGCTGCTTGTGCTATGGCTTCTCTTCTCTGAGACCGGCTCGTTTCGCTTTTATACGAGAATGTTCACCGACGATGGTCGGAACTACGCCGCACAAGCGCCCCTGGTCGACACTCGTCGTCTGGCCGATTACATAAAGCTCAACAGCAATCCAAGCGACCGTCTTTGGGTCTATTACAATGCCCCCGAACTTTATTGGTTGGCTGACCGGCAGCCAGCCACAACCGATCCTACGGCATCCTGGTTGTCAGACCAGTACAACCAACTCTGGTTCAGCAAAACGGCCCTTGAACTGCAACGCGCCAGGCCCGCGATCATCATCGGCCTCCGGCAGCCGCGCTTCCCCACGCCGAAGGCCCGACGGTTGGAAGATATACCTGAAATAAAGGATCTTCTTGCCGGCTTCTACACCTGTGACTCAACAATGATTCTGAATGCTACACTCTGCAAACATAGGTAGCTGGTCAGCAACCCTCTTCACCATGTGCTGCTTGCCTCCTTAGAGGCGATTTACCTGCCAGGAGGTCTCTTATGCGCACGACCGACCAGGCAATGATGACCACCCACAGGCCGATGCCAAGCAGGCGAAGCGGCCCATCCTCCAACTCTGCGCCAAGCGCTGTTGGAGCAAGTTGCACCAGCAGGAAGGTAGCAAGCATATAGGCTGCGGCAACCACCACATATAGCCTGGAAAGGATCTGCTCGCCTAGTACCGAGGCGAAAGGCACAGGCCACACCAGATACTGAGTGCTGAAGCCGACGGACAAGCTGAGCGTGACGAGGATTGTCGTCAGCATAGTTGACAATAGGTCCTTACGAGTACGCAGCGCCAGTACGAATACAAGCCCAATGCCCAGCAGCATCACCGCCGGAGTATACCTCATCAAGAAATTGGCGAGAACGGCACCTGAACGTAGATCGACGAGGCCGAGGTTGCGCAAGGAGAGCACAACAGAAGCGTAGCCCCATAAGCCTGCGACACCTGAATAGCCTGCTACCCTTGTAAGAAGAGCGCCGCCGCTCCCAGGGTGTAAGGCTACGTAGACTAGTGCCGCGAGCATCGCAGGCACCAGAGAAGCCATGCAGAAAATCAGCTTGCTTCGTAGGGTCTGCATAGAGATTACGAAGCACGGTAACAACAAGATGGGCCAGGTCTTTGCAAGAATAGCTATACCTACGAGCAGCGCAGCGAGAAAGAGGCTCAACCTCCTGTCCGCAGCGTGGAACCGTGCCAGGTACCAGGCCATGACAATGAACAGCAGGGGCAGCGAGTCAAACTGACCGTGATAAGCTGTAACCAGCATAGAGACCGGGTTTAGAGCAAACAAACAGCCGGCGATGAGAGCATCTCGCCGGTCCGACAGCTTTGTTACTGAGGCATAGATGACGAGCGCCGTAAGGCCGTCAAGCAATGCGAGAGGCGCTTTGATGGCCAGCGTTAGAGGAAGCAACCCGCCCGAAGCAACAGCCTCTGCAATGCCCAGGAAGTAGAGCGGCAGGGGCAGGTATGGATACCTGAACAGCAACTCAGGCGAGTTATAAACATCACCCCCTCTCAGAACAACATCGCCTACAGCTTTATAGCTTGCGAAGTCGAACGCCGCGCCGTTGGGCAGCAAAATGGCAGGAGCCAACCGGACAGCGACGGCTAAAGCGAATATTCCTACCGGCCACCAAACCTGTGACGGTATATTGAGATTGCTACCGGCTTCAATGGCGCGCGCTTTGCCTGTCCTAGATCTACACAACGCGCCCACTGTGAGATAGGCGACTACAACAGCCCCAGCGTATAGGAGCCCAAACCACCTGGCAAGATCGATGTCGGTAATCACGGGGCCAGTATAGCATCCATCCTCTGCTATCAACGGTAAGCATGGACGTACACGGCTGCTCGACAGCGCCAGGCCGGTGCTTCAAGCACGTTCCCGTCGCTCCGAACGATTTATGACAGGCAGCATACCCTCGTGTCATGCCCAGTGCCTCTTCGGGCGACCTCTTTGGAAAGAGCGTTTCTTTCCAAAGACAACAGATCAAAACACGGAGTGTTTTGATCTGTTGTCTCTCTCTTCTTAGCCTGCAACTTTAAGGCGTCTGGCAGTCTGGGAAGAAGGTATTGCCTACAATCTTCGCCGACTGGCCTCTTGTTACTGTGCTACCTGGCCTGAAGTATTGCCTGTTGCCGGTTCCACATGGCTCTGCCTGCCCGCTCTCGGGATTCGTCCCGCCGCAGTTGTAGCCACCTATTACACTCCGCGTTGCCAGGCGTTGGACGTAGATGTAGAAGACCTGGGTTGTTGGCACGTCCTCGAAGGTCTGCTCGGTATGTGCATCGGTGTAGCCCTTAGCATTAGAGACGATCTTCGAAAGTTGCCCACGCGTCGCATTAGCACCGGGCCGGAAGTATGGTCTGTTGTTGGGCGCGATGCATGGTTCCGTAGGCACGGCGTTGCACGCATAGCCGCCCATCACGTTGTGGAGGCTCAGGCGGTTGACGTAGAGGTAGAAGGGTGACGTTACAGGTATATCCTCGTAAATCTGCACACCCGGCTCATCGGCGAGGCCGGCTGCGTTGCTCACAAGCTTGGCGATCTGCCCCCGACTTATAGGGTTGTTATACCTGAAGTATGGGTTATGCTGCGCGTCGCATGGCTCAGCCTGCCCCGTTTGCGGGTTGGTGCCGCCGCAGTTGTAGCCCGACACTATATTGCGGCATGCCAGGCAGCGCACGTTAGCGTAGAAGGTGTTACTCTGTGGCATATCAGTGAACTGTATGGGGCATACCGTGGGGCTCGCTGTTGCGCTGGCCTGTGCTGTTACGACTACTGTGGGGGTGCTTGAGAACACCCTCGTGGCGGTAGAGGTTGCAGAGTTAGCAGTGGGTGTGCTGGAAGGGGTTATGGGCGTGCAGGGTATGGATACACCTTGTGTAGGCGTCATAGCAGGTATAGAGGTGCCGGTAGCTGATGGGGCGCTCATGCTGGCCGAGAAGAGTACGTCATCGACCGAGGGCCCCTCGAATACCTGGTTGTTCCAGTTGCTGCTGTCGCTGTGGAAGTAGAAGCGTACTTTCATATTGGCCGAGCGCCACCGTGTGACGTCAAGGCAGACCTGTTGCCAGCCATGCACTGGAGATGCTTCGCCGTAAAGAGTAGTCCATGTTGTGCCACCATCGGCGGATACCTGTGCCCTGAAGATGTCGTACTCGCTCTCGGCATCATCGTACAGGTTGAACGAGAGGGACACACTGTCAGCAGCCGATGCATCGTAGGAGAGTGTTGACGTCATGTACGTGTTGGCATTCGCTGTATAGTTTGGCTGACCAGGGACCCCGGCACGCGCAGCATGTGTGCCGGAAAAGGCTCGAATCGTTGAGTTATTCCAGGTTGTTGTGCCGCCTGTAACGGTCCAGTTATCTAACGTCCCAGACTCAAAGTCGTCATGAAGCAAGGCGGTTGGCGCGGCGAGCGCAAAGTTGAGCGTTACTGTGTTCGGGTAGACAACCGTTACAGTAGTCGACTTGCCGGTGTAGCCGCACTTGGCTGCGCGTACCGTGAACGTACCCGCAGGGACGTTGGCCAGTGTGTACTGGCCGCTGGCATTAGATAGGGTGTGGATGTTCGGCAGGCCATCGACCGATATGGTGACGCCTTCAAGTGGGCCGCTGCCGGAAAGGATCGAGCCTGAGACCATGCCTGTCGCCATCTTCGCCAGCACTACCGGCAGGCTCGTGGTGGTGTTAGACATCACTGTTGTCGAGAAGGTGGTGCCGTAAAAGCCTGGTGCGGTTACCGTGACGGTATATGTG
>JALYYZ010000161.1 GCA_030945985.1 Chloroflexota bacterium | reverse complement strand
TGCGGCACGTATGTCGAGAGCGGCTATCCTACAGCGATACCGCCAGGACGTGGGCGCGCTGGGCCGCGCATTAAGCATTTCGGCGCGGCTGGTCGGCTGCTCTGACGAACTTATGGCGTCGATAGCGAAGGACCGGGCCGAAATGGAGCTACAGCCGGTTAGTAGGTGGGCCGACGAGCCCTACAGGCGCAAGTTCGGCCTTATAGGGGAGCGGCTTCGTCGCACCGAGGCGGGTGAGCAAGGCCGCTACAACGGCCCCAAGCAACTGCTCGAGGACCTGGAGATGATGAGGTCCAGCCTGGAAAGCCACCGTGGCCGGCGCGTCGCTCGCGGACCTCTGCTCGACCTGATACGCCGCGTGCAGATATTCGGCTTTCACTTTGCCGAACTGGAAATTCGCCAGCACGCCGAGAGGCACACCGAGGCGATAGCCGAGCTAATGGACCTATCGGGCGCGCCCGGTTACAAAGACATGAGCTATAGCGAGCGCCAGGAAGTTCTTGAGGGGCGCATGACCGGGCCGGCCCTCGACATCCCTGTTGCGGCCCTATCGGGTCAAACGCGCGAGGTGCTGGACACCTTCAGGGCCATGCTCGACATACAGCGGTTAGGAGGGGGATCAGGAGGCGAACGCGCGTGTCGCACCTGCATCGTTTCGATGGCGCGCTCGGCGAGCGACTGTACAGGCGTCCTCTTTCTGGCGCGGGAAGCCGGTCTGTACGCCTGGGACGGCGGTGATACCCCCGCTCTATGCCGCCTGGACGTCGTGCCCCTCTTCGAGCAGATACACGAGTTGCAGGAGTGCGGGACCATAATGCGCGAGCTCTTTTCGAGCATGGCTTACAGGGCGGTCCTGCGAGCTCGGGGCAACCGCCAGCAGGTGATGCTGGGCTACTCGGACAGCAACAAGGACGGCGGATACTTGGCAGCCAACTGGCAGATTTATGGCGCGCAAAACGCCCTGGCGTACACGGCCTCCGAAGCCGGACTCGAACTCTCCATCTTTCACGGCAGGGGCGGGGCGGTAGGACGCGGAGGCGGGCCCACCGGGCGGGCTATCCTGGGGCGACCACCGGCGGCGGCCCTGCCTAATCTCAAGGTGACCGAGCAAGGCGAAGTGATATTCGCCCGGTACGGGAATCTATCGATCGCCAGGCGACACTTCGAGCAGGTTATACACGCCCTCCTGGTCTCGTCAGTAGGAAGAGGGGACCCTTCAGGGACGGGTAGGGTGCCCCTGGAGGACGGCGGGGGTACGTTCCTAAAGGGGATCCTACCTGCATCCCCCGTCCCTAAAGCAGGGTTTCCTCCGCGAGCTCCGGTGCCTTTAGGGAGGGATCCTAACGGCCATGCCCGTTATGGACCGCCGCAGGTCGAATGGGAGAGCGCCATGACGAGGATGGCCCAGAAATCTCAGACACATTACAGGCAGCATATAAAAGATTCGCCGGCAGCCCTGCGCTTCTTCAGAGAGGCAACACCCTTTCCCGAGCTTGGCACGCTCAATCTGGCGTCGCGCCCGATGAGCCGCACGCGTTCCGCGACGGACGAGGTGCAGCTTGACGACCTGAGGGCTATACCATGGGTCTTTAGCTGGACCCAGGCGCGTATAAACCTGCCCGGCTGGTTTGGGATTGGCAGCGCCCTCACAGGGGAGATAGCGGCAGGCAACCTGGACCTGCTGCGTACCATGTACAAAGAGTGGACCTTTTTCGCGATGGTCCTCGACAACTCGCAGTACAGCCTGGGCACCGCCGACATGCCAACTGCACGACGCTATGGCGCGCTTGCCGCTAACGGCGAAGCTATGTTACGCCAGATAGAGGAGGAGTACAGGAGGAGTGTTGAGGCAGTACAGAGCATAACAGGGCAGGCTGAATTGCTCGAAAAGTCACCCATCCTCGCGCGCTCCATCAAGCTTCGCAATCCCTACGTGGACGCGCTCCACATCGCCCAGATAGAGCTCATCCAGAGGCTACGAGCACTCCCTCCAGATGCGCATGGGCTCGAGCGCACCGCCCTGCTGGACGCCGTGCATCACAGCATCAACGGCGTTGCTGCCGGACTACAAACTACGGGCTAGTGACCGGTGGGGCGTTAGTGGTTAGTAGTTGGTGGTCGGAGGGTGGGTAGCGTCGATGCTGTGCTTTCCGTCGTGGGTGGCCCCAAACGGGGCCTCTATCCACCCTGGCCGCCGGTGCGCATCTTCCAGGGCGTTATGTTGTGCTACGTTTGCTTACCACCAAGGCCCTGGACGATAGTATAATTGAGCATGACTTACATCGTGATCGAGGGTGTGATAGGCATAGGCAAGACGGCGCTGACCCGTCTGCTTGGCGAGCAATTCGGAATGCCAACATTCTTTGAACAGTTCGAAGAAAATCCTTTTCTTGGTCATTTCTACACAGACCGCGAGAGCTACGCCTTCCAGACCGAAGTCTTCTTTCTGCTCAATCGTTACCGCCAGCAAGGATCTATTGTCAAGCCTGCTCAGAGCGCAGGCAACTTGGTGGGAGACTACCTCTTTGCCAAGACGCGCCTCTTCGCGGGGCTGAACCTGCGTGGAGCCGAGCTGGAATTGTTTGACCAGATCTACGATGCCCTGGCCGCCCTGGTGCCTTCTCCCGACCTGGTGGTCTTCCTCACGGCCTCTGTAGACACCTTGATGGCGCGTATCTACCAACGCGACCGCACTATCGAGCGGAAGATGGAGCGCGCCTATATTGCTGACCTGTCCGGCTTATACAACTCCTTCTTTAGCAGCTACTCTGGAGCGCCGGTCATCAGGGTCGACACTGACGGCCTTGATTTCATACGTGATTCTTCGGTCCAGCAGGAGATGATCGACTCGATCTTGCATGCTGCAGGTGTCGAGGGATTACAGAGCAGTTGATCTTGCCCTGTCCTATCTACTTACCTGATGGCTTATGCTTGCTAACAGCCTCCCAACCCGCAACGCAAGCAGCAGGCAGTAGGCTCTGTTAGTCAAGACAACGTGCATGACTAATGTAGGTTCCAGCGACCTTTTAGCCTTTGGAAGTAAGACAAACAAATCAAACCCTTGCGGGTTTTGATTTGTTTGTTTTTGAAAGAAAGCGCGCTTTCACCAAGAGGTCGCCTGAAGAGGCAGTAGCTCGCACCTGACATGTATCCCTCTCTTTAGCACGCAGAAGCCCTTCTACTTACTTCATCGGTCCTTGAAAACGGCCCATGAATCGCTTCAACACGAACTGCTACTCTCACTTCTGATGCTTACAGTGGCATGGCGGCATGGTTTGTCATCATTCCTTCATCTAGCATGCGTATAATAAAGAAAAACGTGAGGAGCGTGAGATTACCATGCGCCTGTTGTTGGTAGAAGATGATCGGAGACTGAGTGCCGTATTGACGCGGGGCTTGAGGGAAGCCGGATATATGGTGGATGTCGCCTATGACGGGTCTGCCGGGCTGGCGGCGGCAGAGTCGAACGCGTATGATCTGGTGCTACTCGATTTGATGTTGCCGGAACAGGACGGGCTCAGCGTATGTCGCACACTCCGACAACGCAAAGTGCGGGTGCCCATCATCGCCATCACAGCGCTGGATAGTACCGAGGAGCGCATCGAGGGGCTGGACGCCGGTGCTGATGATTATCTCGTCAAGCCATTTGTCTTTGCCGAATTGGCGGCCCGGTTACGGGCTGTATTGCGCCGGGAGAGCCTGAACCGCAGTAGTGAGCTTTCATTAGGCTCGTTACGGATCGACCTCGCGGCTAGACGTGTCTGGCGAGGTGAGCAAGAGGTTGCGTTGACGGCTCGCGAACTGGCCATGCTTGAATATTTTCTGCTCCATCCCGATATGGTCTTGACGCGCAGCGCACTGGAGGAGCGCGTCTGGCGGAACGAGTTCACAATCAACTCCAACGTCGTTGATGTATATGTGCGCCGGCTCCGGCAGGCGCTCGGAGCCGAGGGGCAGCGGATCGAAACGGTGCGGGGCAGTGGCTACCGCCTGTGCGTGCGCCAATCGATCTATAATGCTTAACGCGAGGCGACGCAATCGGAGTCTGCGGGTGCATCTCACGGCCTGGTATGGCGCGGCGATGGTGGCGCTACTCCTCTTGTTTGCTCTGCTACTCTATCTGCTGCTGGACACAAGCCTCAATCAGGAGATGGACCGGGCCTTACGCGTCCGCAGTGAGGAGATTTCGAACAGCCTTATTGGGGACGAGGCGGGAGGGATCTTCACGCCGGACCCGGCAGCTGAGAGCGGTATCACCCTGCAACATGACCTGGCGGTCCAGAGCCGGTATGAGCTGGCTCTGATCTATGGGCCTGATGGCGCGCTGTTAGAAGCGGCCGGCCCCCACCCCGACTCGGCTCTGAACCGAGCGGTGCCTGCGGGCGGCCGCTACATGACGCAATCCATCGATAACGCCAACTGGCGGCTGTATGCCACGCCGTTGCCGGTTGCAGGGGGAACAGGAACGCTCCTGGTAGGACGTTCGCTGGCAGGGACCGGTGAGACCTTGCGCCAGACGGTATGGGCCATCCTCGTGGCCGGACCGGTGCTGTTGCTCCTGGCATGTGTCGGTGGTTATTTTCTGGCAGGCCGCGCACTGGCGCCGCTTCAACGTATAAATCAGATCACCAGGCGGATCCAGGCGCAGGATTTAGGCTTGCGAATAGGAACCGACGCCGGCACGGGCGAGATCGCGGAGTTGGCCCAGACCATCGATGCGATGCTGGAGCGGCTTGAGCAGGCATTTGCGCGGCAGCGCCGCTTCACGGCCGATGCAGCTCACGAGTTGCGCACGCCCCTGGCCGTTGTGACCGCCGAAGCCAGCCTGGCGCTGGAGCGGCGGCGCAGCACCGCTGAATATGAGCAGGTGCTGGCGATCATCGTGCAGGAGAGTGAGCAATTACGCGTCCTGGTGCAGGACCTACTAACGCTTGCGCGTGCCGAACACGGGGTAGAACTGGGGCAACCGAGTACAACAGCCTTGTCGGCTGTTTGCGCGCATGCCATCGCCGGGGTGTCGCACCAGGCAGATGTGAAAGGGATACAGATAGTGGTCGATCAGACGGCAGATCCGGTCGTTTGGGGAGATCCTATCTGGTTGGGGCAGATGCTGAGCAACCTGTTGGATAACGCAGTCAAGTACAGCCGACCGCAGGGGCTAGTGCAAGTACGCCTGTCCACCGCAGAGGATGTCGCCTATCTGGAGGTCAGGGACAGCGGGAGCGGGATTGAGGCGAGGCATCTCCCGCACATTTTTGAACGCTTCTACCGCGCTGATGTCGCCCGCAATCGGGACAGCGACACAGCGGGCATAGGCTTGGGCCTGGCGATATGCTACTGGATTGCCGAAGCGCATGGCGGAGCGATTACGGTGGAAAGCGCGCCCGGCGAGGGGGCCTGCTTTACGGTGCGCCTCCCGTGCGCCCAGGCGGAAATGGCAGACATCAGGCAGGGAGAGTAGGCAAGATTCATCGCAGGTTCATGAGCGGTTCATAATGTGGTCATCTCCGGCAGCTACACTGAGGGTATGCAACACAAACGATTGTGCGTGTAGCCATACAATCAGAGCGATAGCTCAAAGGGAGAAACCAAACATGAAGAAATACAAGTTCAGGAAGATACAATGGTTCGTCGCCGGCACGGTCGCCGTTCTGCTTTGCGGGCCGTTTCTAGCATCGGATGCGGCTACCCGCAGGGCGAGCGCGCAGGCTATCATAAACCCTGCTGATCTTGGTGCTCGGGTTGACAATCCATACTTTACTCTGGCGCCGGGCGCGACTTTCGACTACAAGAGAAGTGCCACTGATGGAAGTACAGAAACAGTCAAAACAATTGTCACTAATCAAACTAGAGAAGTGATGGGTGTAAAGACTGTGGTCGTCTGGGATCGGGCGTGGCTGGATGGTAAGCTCATCGAAGACACTTATGACTGGTATGCCCAGGACAAAGAAGGTAATGTCTGGTATTTTGGCGAAGATACAAAGCAGTATAAAGATGGCACCGTAATAGGCACAAAGGGGTCTTGGGAAGGCGGAGTAAACAGCGCCGAACCTGGGATCATCATGAAAGCCAGGCCAAAGGTAGGTGATTCTTACCGCCAGGAGTACTCTAAAGGCATAGCTGAAGATACGGCGCAGGTGCTGGCATTAGATCAGGTCGTATCAACACCTTATGGCTCGTTCACAGGTTGTTTGCAAACGCTAGACACGAGCACCCTTGAGCCTGCGTTGAAGGAAAATAAATATTACTGCCCGCGAGCGGGGGGAAATGTCACTCTGGTGGTTGATACAGTTGCGAATGACAGGGAAGGACTGGTCAATGTTCATACAGACGCTGATTTTGCTAGCACCGGACAGGCTTTGCCTCCCGTCACGCCGGCTGCGACACCGGGAATGCCAAGTACAGGCCAACCGGCCAGCCACGCCCTAGAGACTGTAGTCCTGGCCTTCTGCCTGGTACTGTCGGGCCTTGGGCTTCGCTCGTATCTTCGCGAAGAGAAGGGTTGGAGGTAGACCTGCATCTCTCGTCCCGGCAGCATGACCCCACATCGTAGCGAACCATGCCGGTAGGTGATCCTCTCTGCTACCTTCACATAGGAACAGCATCGGCAAGCTTGGGGTGTAGATATGCTCTGCGGTGGTACACCTATTGCTGAACTACCGTGGTCGAATGGCTGCACCCTGTTGTACCTGCAACCGCACGAGAGGAGAAAAGCAATGGCTGACCAAGAGACACAGGACGATTCCACAACCCAAGAGCAGACGTGTGCTAATTGTGGCATGGCAAAGGACGCGTGGATGGGGAACAACGGTCAGGGCGTCCAGATGGGCGACAAAATATATTGTTGCCAGGGTTGCGCCATTGGCACAGGCTGCACCTGCTAATAGCCACCTTAGCGCACTAGACCGCGTGGGCATAATACAGGGTACTCAGGTCCCCTCGGCATGACCACGTGGTTGTAGAGGGTTACGCCGTGCGCGTCTAACTATGCTGCATAGGCTCAGGCCCCCTCCGCCCATGCCATAGCCGGCACCTCACCGGCAGCTTCACCGCCCAGCCAGACATGGCTGGGCTTGTCTCGCGCGAGCACTACCACTTGCACGTGGGTACAGCCTTCGCGGTCCAGCGGTTCCATGACTGTGCTGAGTGCGAGAGCAGGCGTGTTGTTGGCCGCAGAGAGGTGGGCCAGCCAGACCGTGCGCGGGCGGTCATCTCGTGCCAATTCTGAGACCAGCCTGGCAGCCTCGGAGTTCGCAAGGTGGCCGTAGAGGCCGGCCACACGCCTCTTGAGAGCAGGAGGATAACGTCCGCGCCAGAGGCGGTCCAGGTCATGATTCGCCTCCAGCACCAGCAAGTCCGCAGCCTCCAGGGGCTCGCGTATAGATGCAGTCTCGCACCCTAGATCTGTGCATAGGACGATGTTCTTGCCCCCCGCCCTGATCCAAAAGCCCACAGTCTCAGCAGCGTCGTGAGAGACAGCGAAAGTACGTACGGCCACGCCTTCGACGGCATTTGGGTCGCCGACGCCGCCCTTGCCCGCAAGGTATACTTCGTAGCCAACCGGCTGCACGACCTTCTCGGGCAGAGTGCCAAATTGCCGGGCCCCTGCCAGGAACGTGCCTTCGCTGGCCACCACGGGCAGCCTGTAGCGCCGCGCCAACACACCGGCACCCCGCAGGTGATCAGTATGCTCATGGCTGACAAAGAGCGCCGCAAGCTCGCATGGCCGCGCCCCGCGCTCGCGCAGGTAATAGTCCAACCTACTTGCGTTCAGCCCCGCGTCAAAGAGCAGCTTGATCCCCGCTGCTTCCACTAGAAAGGCGTTACCAGAGCTGCCACTCGCCAGCACACTGACCCGTATGCGCGACCTTGCTTCACTCCCCATAGTCTAACAGTAGTACAAACGTTCGTAATTGTCAAGAGGCGGATGTCGGGGTTCTTTTAGCCACTAACCGCGGGAGTGACTAAAGGTATAGAGGCAGGCCGTTTCGATATTTAGGTTGACGCAATATGAGACGCCTGCGCCTGTTGTAGTGCCAGGTGAACATGCGTATGGC
>JALYYZ010000150.1 GCA_030945985.1 Chloroflexota bacterium | reverse complement strand
TTGGCTGCTCGATCTCTTTTATCCTCCCAGGTGTGGAGGCTGCGACAGGCGGGGCACTCTCATGTGTAGTCAGTGCCTCGCCTCACTGCGCCCACCACGAGCGGAAGCGAATCATGTGCCAGGGCTCAGCGACCTTGTATCGGCGGGGATCTTTACAGGGCCGCTACGAGAGGCTATTCATAAGCTCAAGTATGAAGGGGATTGTCCATTGAGCAAACCCCTTGCTGCTTTGATGGCGGATGCGCTGAAAACCTCACCTGCCTGGCCGGCGTTGGAGACAAACCCTCCTGTGATGATAGCCGTGCCGTTGCATCGAGAGAAGGAGCGGTCGCGAGGGTTCAACCAATCAGCCCTGCTGGTCCGAGAGCTACACTATAGTACAGGTTGGCTCTCTTCGTCTGATCTGCATCGAGTGACGAAAACGCGCCCGCAAGTGGGGTTGAATATGGAGGAGAGGCGCAAGAACGTGAGCGGAGTGTTCGCATGGCAGGGCAGTGCGCCCGCCCCTGAGCGCGTACTGCTCGTAGACGATGTATTTACGACCGGAGCGACCATCGGCGAGTGTGTAACCGCGCTCAAAAAGGCCGGTTCCCGCGCCGTGTATGTGGCGACAGTTGCGCGAGCGGACTCAGCAGGACCCCGCGCCGGAGGCTGATAAGCATCTGTTCAGGCGCTTTTCGGTGCTCTGCGCACCACTGGAGGCTTTTAGCCTTTGAAGTTAGAGCAGCCAGGTAATGGCCCTGGTCACCCGCCCTCTCTATGCCTGCTGCATCTTCATGAACCTCTTGGGAAAGAGCGTGGGTTTCCAAGACAAACAAATCAAAACCCGCAGGGTTTTGATTTGTTTGTTTTACTTTCAAAAGCTAAAAGGTCCATGAAGCGGCACTTAGATGTCCCCATGCACCCGCGCGAACGACCAGCGGAGGTCTACCAGGTCGGGCGGTACCCTGAGCAGCTTTGCTAACTGCGGCGCGGTGGTTACCTGGTAATCGTCCTTGATGACTTTGAGGGGTACCAGCAGGCATGCGGCAATTATCTGCGCCTCTCGCTCGTCGCGCTCCTTTGCCCAGTCGCTTGTCTTACAGACGAAGAGTGAGTGGGGCTGGTTGGCTATTATATGGCCTGCCTCGTGCGCCAAGGCCATACGCTGCCAGGTGGGCTCCAGGTTCTTGTTGATCCCTATATACATCTGCTTGGGCCGCACTAGGGCCATGCCCAGCGTTGTTGGGGTGAAGTTGAGCTTACTGACGCTGAAGCGCTCCAGGAGAGGTCCTATGTCTACAGGCATGCGCATATGCAGCCGGTACTTGTTGATCAGGAACTCTATAGAATCGAGCAAGTCATCGCTGATAGTGCTCATCTGACCGCCGCCATACCTGGGCCGCCCTGCTCAGCTTCGGCTTTGTTTTCCTCATTGAAGATACGCCTCAATTCTCCTACGACAATGTCGCGGTCGCGCTTGGGCAAGTTGTCTAACTTAGAGGCAAACGCAACCAGGAGTGGTTCGAGCGCGGGGTCAGGTGTCACCAGCAGGTGCTCTATACCTGCTGCGCGGTAGAGTTCAGCAATGGGTATCTTGAGCGCCGCGGCGATACGCCCCAGTACTTCCTGGGAAGGCGCTTTGTACAGCTCACGCTCGAGCTTGGATAGGTAGCCGCTGCTGACGTGCGCCTCCAGAGCAAGGGCTTCCTGGCTCTTATTACGTTCCAGTCTCAGTTGTTTGATGGTTGAGCCTATCATATAGCGTTGCAATTGGTGGTACGGGCAACCAGTGTGGTAGGACGCACCTGCTATCCAGCACTTTATGAGCCGGATTTAGGGCCAGGTATTATACCATAAACACCATATCGACCAATCTTAGCTCCTAAAGGTCGGCGCCGCCCATCTGGGGATTCTGCGCTGGGAAGAGAGCTTTTATGAGTTTAGCGGCATCACCTGCAAGTTGCGTGTTGTAGAGTGCCACGGTCTCCACTGGTGAGCTCGTTCCAATTACAAGGCGGGCGATTTCCTGGCCGCCCGATATAGAGTGTTCGCTTTCGTATGCCGGACCTATGTTGATACCGTTGTCGCCTATAGAGAGTGTAATACTCTCCTCTCCCGTGCTTATCAGCAGATTACCGCGCCACCCGGACATGGAGGTGGCGGTGAGCCTGTTCCAGAGCTCGTCCCGCAATGAAGTGAATAGTGAATTAAGATTGATGACACGCACGAGCCAACCACCGTTTCGGCTATACTTTATCTCGGCTGTGGAGTCCAGTGCGCGCAGACACCAGGCCAATCCGCTGTTATGAGGCAGACGGTTAAAACGTACCTCTCTGTAGTTAATGCGCCGTGCCAGGTGGTGGAAAACACGGAGTATCTCGCCAGGGTCGCCCGCAGAGTCGTAGTGCCACAAGGCTCGACTCTCGGGTATACGATCGTAGATGATGTAACCGGCAAGGTTGCCCTGGGCATCCTTCCAAAGGCACCCCAGGAGGTCACCAGGCTCCTTGGTGTGCCTGAAGGTAGGGCGTACCGCAGTGCCCGTGATGCCGATGTTGGCTTGATTATAGAGATCATCGAACGCAGCGCGGTGTTTTGTCGGGTTGATACTTTGCAGCCTGTAATTTGGTGGTTCCGGTGGCATGTTGCGCACGCTTATAAAGTAGTCGTTGTCCGGCCAGGCGACGACATAACCGAAGCGTGTGTAATAGTTGGGAATGGAGTAACCAACTATGCTCAGGCCGTATCCTTCCTCTCTCATGGCCTCTATTGAAGCTCGCGTGGTTCGTGGCATGGCCCCACGATTGCGGTAGTCAGGGTGCGTAACCACAAGGTTGACCCCAGCCGTACGCACGTAGGCCGCGCCGACCCTCATCTTTATGTCATAAACACCAAAATGAGTAATAACGTTGCCGTCCATCAGCCCCACGCGTGAGGCTGTCCAACTGTAATGGCTCCGGTTTATGCGCCCCTCACGAGAGTGTCGCCGCAAGTCTTCGCTCCACTCTTCGGCCACCAGGTCAAAGATAGCCTCGGCATGTTTGCGCTTGCTGGGTGCGATAATCTCAAGAGTCACGGGTCATTATACTCACACCACCTGTAAAGGCAAAACCATGAAAGGTATCGCGGTCTTGCCACTCCACGCAGTATAAAAGCTGACGCGAGCCATATAGACACGCAATCAAAACGGTGCGTCGCAGCGAGTTCATGGCAGCTTTGATATGTGTACTATTGACCTGAGTTGATGCCAACCGTAGCTTCTAGCAACCTCTTGGGGAAAGAGCGCTTCTTCCGAAGAACAAACCAATTTTCAAAAGCTAAAAGGTCTATGAAGCTGCACTAGGCTCTGGTTCCCGGCAGAGGGTCTTGCAGCAGCCTTTCTACTCTGCCCAAAGGCCCTAGCATCGCACGAACCTCGCGGAAGCGGCGATCACCACGTATTATCTTGCAGACGGCTCCCCAGAAGGGCGGGAGATATTTGGGGAGCAGATAGCAGGCGCGCGGTGCGAGTAGATAAACGACCAGCCAGCGCCGCGCCGACATAAGATCGGGCATAAGTATACGGTTGAGCAGGCGCGTGTAAGCGAGGTCAGACCCACCTTCTACAATGGCCTGTGCTGCTAGTTGCCCGCTCCTTATTGCCCAAAAGATACCCTCGCCGGTGAAGGCTTCGACCAGTCCGGCAGCGTCCCCTACCAGGAGGGCTCTGCCTTGCTGCACGGCTGCTCCATGCTGTTTGCATGGTAAGAGGTACCCGTGACTCCTGATTACTCGTTTTATATGAGGCACGCGAGCAGCAGTGTGTTTGGCATCGTAGCGCTTGAGGTGACTTCCATAATCCTCCAGGAGAGGTATACCACCCACACCGATGCTCAGGTGATCACCTTTGGGGAAGACCCAACCGTAGGAGGCTTTCAACTCTCCGAGGTCGATGCCCATCTTGTCTTGCCAGTAGCGCATGGTGTCCGCATCTACCTCTACTTCGCTCTCCAGAGCAGCGAGCGCCCATCTGTTGCCCATGAGGCCGAGGCTGCGCGCCACGCGACCCGTAGCACCGTCGGCTCCTATAAGATAGTCAGCAGTGAAGGTGCCCCGGAGCGTACTGACGTTTGTGCCTCGGTCGTCGGCTTCAGCGTGTCTAACGGCTGTCTCGTCCATCAGGGTAGCGCCTGCCCCTACGGCCTGCTCAGTAAGGTAGTGGTCGAAACGGCTACGCTGTACCATAGACACAAGAGGTTTCTTGCTGCCGGCCACGTGAGGGCTGCCGGTTCTCCAACTGAAATCCACCTTGTAGAGCGTACGCTCGACCACAGGCTCGATTGAGAATGGCAGGGCCTGAACAGACTTGTATGTCAGGCCGCCGCCGCATGTCTTGTAGCGAGGCAACTTCGCCTTGTCGAGGATGAGCGTGCGCATACCTGCCCGCGCGAGACTGTATGCCGCACTGGCCCCGCTCGGACCGGCACCCACGACTATGGCATCGTAATGATTATTGTTCACTCAGACTCCAGGCTACAGAATACGTTGCAGTATAAGCCCGGCACTCGGCAGGGTCAATGTCTGTACGGGCGCGGGAACCGTCCGCTACTCCTGGTGGCCTGGACTGCGCTCTTCTATAGCTGCTGGAGCTGCTGATGCTTCAGGAGCCATATTAAAGTAAGATAGTTCCTCTTCGGAGAGAACCAATCAAAACACCGAAGGTGTTTTGATTGGTTCTCTCCTTTTCTTAAGCTAAAAGGGTGCCTTAACCTGCACCGGTTCTTCCGGGGAACCGGAGAAAAAAGAGCTTGACACCTCATGTGGCATGTGATATGATTCAGGTCGCATTCACAATTTTATATAGCATGCTCTTATCGAGATGGGCGGAGGGATCGGCCCCGTGAAGCCCGGCAACCGGGTCCAGAAATGGATCGGCGGTGCCAAATCCGTCAGGCGGTAGCCTGAAAGATAGGAGAGAAAAAGCATTACTGTGTCTTATTCTCTCAATCGAGAGAATTTTTTTTGCATAATTCAGGCGCTTAGCGCGTTAATAGAGAGTATGAGCACTATAATCACAGGGTCCGTCGCGTACGACAACATAATGAAGTTCCCGGGCTATTTCAAAGACCAGATATTGCCCGACAAGCTGGAGGTGCTTAACCTCTCCTTTCTCGTCGATACGCTGGTGCGACGGCGTGGCGGGGTAGCGGCAAATATTGCGTATACAATGGCGTTGCTGGGCGCGCCTCCCGCGATTTTCACATCCGTGGGGCAGAACGACTGGGCTGATTACCTGGAGTGGATGCGCAAACACGGGATCGACACTAGATATATCGAGGTGGTGCCTGATGAATGGACTGCCACCTGCTTTATCAACTCAGACCTTGCGAACAGCCAGATAACGAGCTTCTACACGGGCGCAATGTCTAACGATAAGAAGCTCTCGCTCCACAGCATCCCACGTGGGGAACTGGATCTTGTAGTAATCGGACCCACAGAGCCTGAGCCTATTGTGCGCTTCACACAGGAGTGCCAGGAGATGGGCGTTCCATATATCTACTCACCGATCTGGCAGCTTATTCGTATGAGCCCTGATGATATAGCTAACGGGGTACGTGGCGCGAAGATCGTGGTGGCAAACGACTACGAATTAGGGCTCATCAAAGATAAGACGGGCCTGGGGGCGGAGGAGATCTTGGTCAGCGCCGAAATGGTCGTCACCACCAAGGGAAAGGATGGCTCTATTATCCTGACCCATACGGGTGAGATTGTTGTGCCGGCCGCCCTGCCGAGCCGGATAGTTGACACCGTGGGCGCGGGAGATGCTTACCTGGGCGGGTTGGTCTTTGGTCTGCAAGCAGGGCTACCGCCCGAGGCTGCGGGGCGCGTTGCTTCGTTAGCCGCTGTATATGCCGTGGAGAATGAGGGCACCCAGTCGCACCAATATACGCGTGACGAGTTCGCCATACGCTACCGCGAAAACTTTGGCGAGGAGCCGCGACTTGCCGAGCTTCTGAATCCCGCAGTTGTAGAGATATAGATCTCCTATGACCAAACATATATTGGTAGTCAACGACACCCAGGAAATATTGGAGCTCTTTCGTCAGATCCTGGAGGAGGACGGTCCTTACAAGGTAACTCTCTCATCCTACCGACCACAGATACTGGATCAAGTCAAGGAATTGATGCCTGATCTAATTATCAGCGATCACGTATTTGGTGAGGACAAGATAGGATGGCAGTTTATCCAGCGGCTGAAGATGGATCGGGTGACCGCAACA
The DNA here is from genome assembly GCA_030945985.1 of Chloroflexota bacterium. Taxonomy (GTDB): domain Bacteria; phylum Chloroflexota; class Chloroflexia; order QHBQ01; family JADMIH01; genus JADMIH01. The sequence continues at coordinate 5,080 of JALYYZ010000150.1, read as the reverse complement.
ATACCGATTATCGTTTGCAGCGGCGCGGTCAAAGAATTGCGAGAGATGGAGGGCTATTTGATGTCGAAAAGCATCGGAATATTGCTGAAGCCCTTTGATATCGATGAGTTGCTTGCCCTTGTCGAGAAACAGCTATCAGGGCTGACCGTGCCGGTGGATAGCAGGGGCACGGTAAGGGACGCTTCTCATGCGGCTACACAAAACACGAGTAGGAGACAAAAATAATGGTATTGGAAACTAAACCTCAAGCGAAAACAAATATGACCGAAACCACAGGTATGAAGTTTCATGTCAAAGATCTGGGGCTGGCCGCTCGCGGTAAGCGTCGTATCGAGTGGGCCGAGGCAGAGATGCCTGTGCTGCGCCAGATACGCGAGCGCTTTGCGAAAGAGCGCCCACTGGAAGGGCTGCGCCTCGCTGCCTGCCTCCATGTGACCGCCGAAACCGCCAATCTAATGCGAACCTTAAAGGATGGGGGCGCTGATATAGCCCTATGTGCTTCTAACCCGCTCTCTACCCAGGACGATGTAGCTGCTTCCCTGGTGCAGGATTTCGGCATCAGCACCTTCGCTATCAAGGGCGAAGACACCGACTCCTATTACAGCCATATTGTGGCCGCCTTGAGCCACCGCCCACAGATCACTATGGACGACGGGGCTGATCTTGTATCGTCGATGCTCTTTATCGCGCTCGATCGCCTTGATGATGTTCACGCAAGGGTGCGTGATTGGGCAGGCGGGTTGAGCGCGCAAGAGCGTCACTCGCTGCTCAATGACGTAATCGGCAGTAGCGAGGAGACCACCACTGGCGTGATTCGCCTCAAGGCCATGGAGAAGGCCGGAGTGCTGAAGTTCCCGGTTATTGCGGTGAACGAGTCTGACACCAAGCACCTCTTCGATAACCGCTACGGCACAGGGCAGAGCACCATAGACGGCATCTTGCGCGCCACCAACATCCTCCTGGGTGGTAAGATCATCGTGATCTGCGGCTACGGCTGGTGTGGCAAGGGCATCGCGATGAGGGCACGCGGTATGGGCGCTCGTGTGGTTGTCATCGAAGTGCAGCCGGTGCGGGCTCTTGAGGCCGTTATGGAGGGCTACGAGGTCATGCCCTTGCTGGACGCCGCCAGGCTGGGAGATATCTTCATCACGGTGACGGGCGATCTGAACGTAATCGACAGAAAGCATATGGAAGTGATGAAAGATGGCGCTATCATGGCGAATAGCGGTCACTTCAATGACGAGATCAACATACCTGCGCTGGTCAAGATGACGGGCGGGCGGGGTGTTGAGGTGCGCGACTTTGTAGAGGAGTTCGTGCTACCCAGCGGCAACAAGATTTACCTGTTGGCCGACGGTCGCCTGGTGAACCTGGCGGCAGCCGAGGGGCACCCTGCGGCTGTGATGGACATGAGCTTCGCCAACCAGTCGCTTGCTGCCGAGTATATGGTAAAGAACGGCGCTGACCTTGAGGCGAAAGTCTATACGATACCCCAGGAGCTTGACCACGAGATAGCCATGCTCAAGCTGCTCTCGATGGGCATACATATCGATGTGCTAACCGAGGAGCAGAAGAAGTACCTGGCATCCTGGGAGAGCGGAACCTAGTCAGTAAGGAAGGCTGCGAGTGTTGCGGAGCTAACGCCTCCGCAGCATTCGCCTATTGTTGACGCTTCATCCAAAAAGGAGAGGAACATGGCAGCAGAAAACAAACACGAATCAACATTTATGTCGTCGCCTCACCTGTTTCTGACTTCCGAGTCGGTGACAGAGGGGCACCCCGACAAGCTTTGCGACCAGATCTCGGACGGGGTGTTGGACGCAATCCTGGCACAGGACCCGAACGCGCGCGTGGCGTGCGAGACGGCAACCACCACCGGTCTCATCGTCGTCATGGGGGAGATCACTACCACAGCCTGGGTTGACGTGCAAAAGATTGCCCGTGACACCATCACCGCTGCGGGTTACACACGCGCCAAGTATGGTTTTGACGCTGAGACCTGCGCGGTGGTTGTCTCTATACATGAGCAATCACCCAATATAGCCCAGGGCGTAGACGAGGCTCTCGAATCAAAGCAGGGCGAGATGACCTCCGACGAGCAGATCGAGGCCACCGGTGCAGGCGATCAGGGAATGATGATCGGATTTGCCTGCAATGAGACTGAAGAGCTTATGCCCCTCACCATCTCGCTGGCTCATAAGCTTACCAAGCGCTTAGCCCAGGTGCGCAAGAATGGACTTCTGCCCTGGCTACGCCCGGACGGTAAATCGCAGGTGACTGTAGAGTACCAATTTGGTAAGCCCGTGCGCATAGATGCCGTCGTTGTGTCGGCGCAGCACGAGCCCAATATCAGCCACGACGACATCGAGGAGCAGATCAAGCGCGAGGTTATCTTTAAGGTGCTGCCTCCTGAGCTTTTGGACGAAAAGACGCGCTTCTTTATCAACCCCACGGGTCTCTTTGAGATAGGTGGACCCAAGGGCGACGCCGGCCTGACCGGACGTAAGATCATCGTAGATACCTATGGAGGTATAGCGCGTCACGGAGGCGGGGCCTTCTCGGGCAAAGATCCAACAAAGGTCGACCGCTCGGCTGCCTACGCTGCTCGCTACGTAGCCAAGAATATAGTGGCCGCAGGACTTGCCGACCGGTGTGAGCTTCAGCTTTCGTACGCCATTGGTGTTGCCAAACCGATCTCTATCATGGTAGAGACCTTCGGTACCGGCAGGGTCAGTAGTGAGAAGATTGCTGAGCTTATAGATAAGCACTTTGACTTGCGCCCAGGCGCTATTATTCGTGACCTCGACCTGAGACGCCCCATCTACAAGGCTACAGCATCCTACGGGCACTTTGGACGCGATGACATCAACGCACCCTGGGAGCGCATCGACAAGGCTGAGCTGCTGCGCCGCGAGGCTGGACTTGAGGCCGTGGGTGATGCCCGGCAGGGCACCGACGGTGTGTCGAGCCACAATGGGTCGGAGGGCAACGGTCGACATGTCGAAAGCGCTGTAACAGCAACCGCCGGCAACCGCTAGATATGCAACTGAAAACAACTGCCCTGGTCAACGTTCTGGTGACTGGGGCAGGCGGTTTTGTCGGCGGACACCTGCTGACTTACCTATCGGCGCATACAACCTGGAAGATATATGGCAATGCCCACGTCGTACCCGCCTGGGCCGCAGACGCGCCTGATGTAGAGTGGTGTACGGCAGACTTGACAGATAGGCAGGGTGTCCAGGAGGCTGTCGAGCGGGTAAGGCCCCACTACGTCTTTCACCTGGCCGCTCAAAGCAATGTGCAACACGCGTTTCGCGACCCTGCAGGCACGATCATGAACAATGTTGTGGGGCAGTTGCATCTGCTCGACGCACTGCGCGAAGTAGTGCCACAGGCAACCGTGCTGGTAGTCTGTTCGTCAGAACAATACGGACTGGTGAAGTCAGACGACATCCCTATTGACGAGGAGACACCCTTCAGGCCCAACAACCCCTACGCGGTCAGCAAGATCGCGCAAGATGCCCTGGCAGCGCAATATTTCTTCAGCTACGGTCAGCATGTGGTTCGCGTGCGGCCTTTCAATCACATTGGGCCGGGGCAGACAGAACACTTTGTGGCGTCGGCCTTCGCGCAGCAGGTTGCCAGGATAGAGGCGGGCCTTCAGGAGCCTGTAATCCATGTGGGCAACTTGGAAGCTGAGCGCGACTTCACCGATGTGCGCGACATGGTGCGTGCCTACCACTTGGCTATAACTCTGGGCGAGGCAGGTGAGGTGTACAATATAGGCTCCGGTCATAAATATAAGATGCAGTGGCTGCTCGATACATTTATCGCCATGAGCGACGTCAAAGTGCAAGTAGAACAGGACGCTGCTCGTATGCGCCCATCTGATATACCTATCCTCGTATGCGATCCCGGCCGCTTCTACAAGCAAACGGGATGGCAGGTGGAAATACCTTTGGAACAGACGCTAAGGGATATATTGCAATACTGGAGGGTAAGAGTAAAAGCGTGAGAGATGCCATATCCGCACTATTCTCACTTCGTCTATGAAAGCAGTCATCCTTGTAGGCGGAGAGGGTTCCCGCCTGCGCCCCCTCACAACGAACACGCCCAAGCCGCTGCTGCCGCTCGTCAACAGGCCCTTCCTGGACCATGTGTTGTACGGACTGAGCACGCACGGCATCCACGACGTGGTGCTGGCGATGTCATACCTGTCAGAGAGTTTTGAAGATCTGTATGGCGACGGATCGCACCTGGGGATGCGGCTGCGCTATGTAAAAGAAGAGGAACCGTTAGGGACGGGTGGCGCTATCAAGAACGTGCAGAGCTACCTTGATGACGAGACCTTTTTCGTCTTCAACGGAGATATTCTCACCGACCTGGATCTGACCGATGTGCTACGGTTCCACAGGGATAACGGTTCCCATTGCACCATTTCACTCACTTCTGTTGAAGACCCCAGCGCGTATGGTGTGGTGGACCTGGACGATAAAGGGCGGATCGAGAAGTTTACCGAGAAGCCAAAGCGCGAGGCGACCACCTCTAACTGGATAAACGCGGGCACCTATGTGATGGAGCCCCAGATCCTGGATTACATTCCCGAAGGAGCTCACCACATGGTTGAGCGGGGCCTCTTTCCTACCCTACTCAAAGATGGTAAGCCGCTTTACGGGTACAGGGCGGGGGCTTACTGGATGGACATAGGCACACCGGCCAAATATCTTGAGGCGCACAGCGACATACTCTCAGGCAGGCTCAAGCGCTCGATAGAACCGCAAGGCGAGCTTCTGTGGGAGGGTGTATGGGTGGGCGAAGGCGTTAGCGTTGACAGTGGCGCCCGCATCGTGGGACCTGTAGTGCTCGGGCGTGAGGTGGTTGTCGGCCCTGGCGCCTCTATTGTTGGACCATCAGCGCTTGGCGAAGGGTGCCATGTTGGGGAAGAGGCTCAATTAGAGCGAGTGGTTGCGTGGGACGGCGCTCTGTTTGAGGCCAAGAGCCGTGCGAGCAACTCCGTTGTCGGTAAGGACGCCACCGTGGGCCAGGACAGCCGGGTTGAAGAGCGTGCGCTGATTGGGGA
>JALYYZ010000119.1 GCA_030945985.1 Chloroflexota bacterium | reverse complement strand
AGGTGGCACAGCTTCCCAAAGCCGCGCTGCGACTACCGCTTCCACCCGTCACGCCGTTGGCGCTTCGACTTCGCCTGGCCCTACCACGGTGTTGCAGCCGAGATAGAGGACGGGGCTTGCTGGGCCGGAGGCAAGCAAGGCCAGGGACAGGGCTGCCAGGCCGACTGCGAAAAGCTAAATGCCGCAGTGATGGCAGGCTGGAGGCTCCTCCGCTTTACAGCAGACCAGGTTGGCTCAGGCTATGCAATAGCAGCCCTGGCGCAGCTCCTGGAGGAGTAGATACGCGTCCGTGTGCCGAGGAACCGAACAGGCTCGACGCGCAGCATGGGGATGTGCCCTGGACAGCCTGCATCACCCCAATGGGACCGGCTGCTGACGACGGTTCTTGGGAGCCCGCATCAGAGTCGGGCCACACCAACAGGACTGAGCACATGTGGACGTTGGACATACAGCCGCACATGTAAACCGGCGACCATGAGCCAGGCACGAAGGTTTATTCTTGGCCGCATCGGAGCATACATCCCCACGGTGAGGCTCAGAATGTCGCAGCCAAGCTTCAGTCGAAGCCATAGCGCCTATTTAGTCCAACATCATTAGGTATTGCAATGCACCAAATCTCTGCTGATCGCAGCCTAACGGCACGCGCCTTAGCTCCAGCGGAGCCTATTCAGCGGAGCTTAGATGAGGCGGATTGAACATGGCAGGCGAGCTTGAGTGCCCCAATTTCTACTATACATTGACCCACGTTGACCCACGGTGGACATTAGTGCTATAATAACGGTCACGGTTGTGGCCTACGCTTACTCCTACGTCCCCACGCTCACTATGCATTTCTACCTTATCGGACAGCTCCGTACGGAACCGAGTTCAGAGCCTGGGTATGGACCGGCTCTACCTTTGCCGCGCTTGCGTAAGGCCCGCGGTCTATTGGCATACCTGCTCCTCTTTAGCCACACTTACCACTCCCGCGACCACCTGGCTGCTCTCTTCTGGGGAGATGCCGACGAGGGCTCCTCCCGCGCAAGCCTCTCTAACGCGCTGGCGCAGATACGTGACCTTGTGGCGCAGAGCGGCGCGAGCATAAAAGCAGATCGCTTTGGGGTGCAGTTAGACCTCGCAGCAGCCTGGCTCGATGTAGCAACCCTGCAAAGGGGCCTCACTTCGCGGGATAGAGCCACCATTGAAGGGGTGCTGCCGCTCTATACCGCTGACCTCCTGGCGGGGTGGAGCGACGAGTGGTGTATCGAAGCGCGCGAGCAATTACGGCAGGCGGTGCTTACAACCGGCACAGATCTGCTCGATGACTACCTGGAAGAGCAACAGTGGCAGGCGGGCACGGCGCTGGCCCAACGCCTCCTCACGCACGACCCACTCAACGACACTTTGCACGATCTGCTGCTGCAGTTGCTGCTGGGCGCCGGAGAGTATAAAGAGGCCAGGCGTCACTACCAGGCGTACGCAGCCCTGTTGCGCAGAGAACTGGCGATCGACCCGGCAGGCAGCACCCGTGAGCTATATGAAAAAGCTTTACGGGCGACCCTTTCTGAACCGGGTGCCGCTATTTCTGCAGGCGCCCGACTCAATCGTCAGGCCTCCGCAGACGCTGGGAGTGCCGACCGGCACTCTGCTGAAGACGATGTTGCGCGCTTTGGGCGCCTGCCTTTTGTGGGCCGTGTGCCGGAGCGCAAGCTGATTGGCGAAGCTATAGCGAAGTTGCGACAGGGGCAAGGCGGTATGCTTTTCGTGCGGGGCGAGGCCGGTGTCGGCAAGACGCGGCTGGTGGAGGAGGCGCTGGCACAATCCGGCATCCGCCGCGTAGCGCGCGGCCAGGCCTCCGAGCTGAGCCGGGAGGTGCCTTTCGCTCCACTCCTTGCCCCTCTGAGCGCCTGGCTCCTCGACGAGCTTGCCCCCGCCCAGGTCCTCTCGCGGCTGGGTCCCGCCGCCACTGCTGCCATCGCCTCTCTGCTGCCCTCTTTGTCCGGCCGCATTTCAGCCGCCGGTCTGCGAGCCCTCCCCACCTTGCCTTCTGTCTCGCCCGCTGATGCCCATGTGAGGATGCTTCAGAGCATCGTGAGCGCCCTGAAGGAGGCCACGAGCCCGTCCTCCCCGGTGGTGCTCTTCCTTGACGACTTGCAGTATGCTGACTCCCACACGCTTCAGGTGCTGGAGCAACTGCGCGGTCAACTCCACACGGTACCTCTGCTGGTAATAGGTACATACCGGAGCGAGGACGCGCCTGGCGAGGGGTCTCTCAGCCGGTTGGTCGAGAAAGGGACTGAAGAGGAGGTAACTCTGCTGGAGGTGCCCTATTTCACGCCGGAGGAAACGCGATCTTTAGTCGAAGGGAGGACGCCGCCGGAGCGCGCAGCTCTCAGCCAATGGCTCCACAAGCTGGGCGGCGGCAACGCCTTCTACACCGCCGAGCTTTTACGCAGCTTGCAGGAGCAGAGGCTTATACTGCCTGATGCCGCAGCAGGCGGGTGGCGAATCGCCGAGGGTGCAACCCTGCCAACCGTGCCCGCCGGCTCCATCTCTCTCTCTCTGGACCATGAGTTGAAAGTGCCCAGGATCGCGCCCGCCATCATGCAGCGCTTCAATAATCTGAGCGTGGGATCTCAGCGCCTTGTCCTCATAAGCTCGGTGCTGGTAGAGGCGTCCGGCTTTGATCTGCTCCTGAAAGCGAGCGACCTGCATGAGGAAGAGGCCCTCGCCGGACTCGAAGAAGCCCTCTCCCGGCACTTCATGCAGGAACGCGGCAGCGATGGCAGCTACCTGGTAGAGCACGAGCTGATACGGCAGACTATTTATGCCTCGACCTCGACCCCGCGCCGGCAGCTCCTGCACGGGCAGATTGCAGCCATCATAGAAGGCTCTGCGGGCGAGGCGAGTGAGCCTGCGAATAGGATCCGCATACTGAAGCTGGCTTACCATTACGGACGTACCCTCAACAGGGCTAAACAGCAGGAATACTTCTGGAAGGCAGCGGAGACCGCGCATAAAGAGTACGCCAACGAGGTAGCCATCGACTATGGAGAGCGGCTGTTGCCACTCCTCCCTCCCAATGAGCAGGTACCCGTGCTGCTCCAATTGGAGGGTGTATACAGCCATACAGGGCATGTAGACAAGGCTGAAGAGCTGTGCCTGCAGGCTATTGAAGCCGCAGAGAGCCTTGACAGCAGGCCCTTGCTCGCCCGCTCGCACGTGGCCCTTGCCACTGTCTTAATCAATAAGGGTGACTACGACGGCACCATTCGCGTAGGAGAAACCGCATATAAACTCTGCAAGGAGGTTGGTGACAAAGCAGACCTTGCCGAGATCGCTGAGACCATAGGTCATGCATATTGGACAAAGCTGGACTACACAACAGCCCTTTCTAGCTTCCGAGAGCAGCGGCGGCTCGCAGAGGAATTAGAGGATGAGAAAAGGCTTTGCAGGGCACTCGCGAACATAGGCAAAGTGCTTTCTGACATGGGCGAGCTCGCGGAGGCCAGGGAGTACCTGCGTGAGGCTGCCGGCCTGTCACTCGCGCTGGGGGATAGCTCAGTGGCTACCCGCGTCTATTGGAGCATTGGCTATACGTATGTCCTCGAAGGGAACTACGCACAGGCGATACCGAATTTGCTGGAGACCCTTCGTATCGGCACCGAGACAGGCCACAAACTGGCGGCGGGGTCAGCCCTGTCAGTGCTTGGAACGGCCTACAGAACCTATGGCGATCTCCCTATGGCCTATGCCTCGCAGGCATGGAGCTTATCTCTAGCCCTCTCATACCAGAACAACGGGCACATAGCCGGAGCGCTTAATGGCCTCGCGGCCGCAGAGGCCGACATGGGCCGCTTTGCCTGCGCCGAGCGAAACCTGCAACGCGCCAACGGCCTCGCAACTCTTCAGGATATCCGCTTCGTCATCTTTGATACACTGTGCGATAAAGCCGCTCTCCTCAAGAGCATGGCTCGGTATGCGGAAGCACAACAGTCGCTGCTGGAAGCCTCCAGCCTTTCGGACGCCGTCTCGTACCCCGAGCAACATCTCGGCCTGGCGCTGCTGACCCTGGAGGTAGCGGTGGCCCTGGGTACGCGCGACCTGACGAGCACCATCTCCGCATGTGAGGATCTCTTGCCCGCCTGGCCCAAAGAGCCGCAGCGCGCCGCCATTTTCTACACTATTTGGGAACTTGATCCCTCCCGGGAGGCCGCACGCACAGAGGCCGCCAGACTGTACAAGCATCTCTACAGCAGCGCGCCCTCGGCCAAAGCCCGTCTACGTTACGAAAAGCTGACCGGCGAGCGGCTGCCTGACCCACCTCCTGTGCCCCCCTTGCCCGTCCTCATGTCATCCCCACCTGAAGACCTGGACGCTCTGCTCGACCAGGTTGACGCCCTCATTGCCGGCCTCACGGCCACCCCTAATTAGGGCGTGTTTGCGATAGCGCCCTGTGAATAAATTCACGGGCTACACGTTGGGAAGTCTCCTTCGGAGACTCGGGTAGGTGGTTTGGGCAGGAGGATTGTTTGGGACAGGTTTTTACGCAGTTGTATTTGCATTGTGTCTGGGCTACTTGGGAGCGTTTGCCTCTTGTTGGCGCTGGGATCGAGGCGCAGGTGTATGCTTGTATTGCGGCTAAGTGCCGGGAACTGGGTTGTGAGCCTCTGGCTATAAATGGGGTGGCGGATCATGTTCATGTTTTGCTCCGATTCAAGCCTGCCGTTCCTGTGGCTACGTTGGTCCGCGAGATGAAAGGCGGGTCGTCCTACCTGGTAGCAACCGCGCTAACGCCCGGTATATTCTTCAAGTGGCAGAGCGGGTATGGCGCCTTTACCGTTGACAGGGAGAGGGTTGCACAGCTCACCTCTTACATTAGAAACCAGAAGGATCACCATGCCGAGCAGACATTGATGACCGCATGGGAAATGCCGAACAACGTCTAAGCCAACGCCCTGTGTGGAGAGAGCGCTCTGTAGCAGAGAGCGCCCTGTGAATGAGTCGCCGGCCTCCTCAAACATCGCCCTGTGAATGAGTCGCCGGCCTCCTCAAACATCGCCCTGTGAATGAGTCGCCGGCCTCCTCAAACATCGCCCTGTGAATAAATTCACGGGCTACACGTTGGGAAGTCCCTACGGGACTCATCTGCCTCTTCGAGTCTCCGAAGGAGACTTCCCAATGTGTAGCCCGTGAATTTATTCACAGGGCGTTCTCCCCCACACGGCGTTCTCTCCACACGGCGCTCTCCTCCTACACAGCGCTCTCTCCATACAGGGCATCCTCTACCCACAGGGCGCTCTCTCCACACAGATCCTCGCCTGAGCGCTCCCCTGCGTTGTCTATCATTCTGCGCGCCCCACTCTCTAATTTGCGGCCCTTCCTGAATTGGGAAGAGTTGGGCAATTTGTTGCTCCCGCCGGTCATGCAGAAAGAATATAGAGAAAATATAGAGTAGTGTGCTAAGGTTATCTCAGAAGGGAGACCTCATGAAGGAAGAAAATCGTTCGCCGCGCGCTTCTAAGCAGGAAGTCGTCTTTGTGCTGCGCGTGCGCCCGGGCGAGGTCGGCTGGTGGGGACAGGTACACAGGCTCGATGTGGGAAGCCTACGGCTGGTCGCCGGGCATATAGACCTGTTCGCACTACTGGAGCACGATTGGCAATCTGCCCTTTCGCAGGAACAATCGCCCAGCGAGGCCGACGGGCCATGAACGCCGGCACGGGTTGGTAAAGAACATGTGGGGGACGCGACTCTGTAATCTCCCCACAGCGCGGATCAGCTCTCACCGCTTGAGGGCAACGATCTCGGCAAGGCGGCCGGGCAAGCAAATTGGCAACTACAACTGAATTGTGACAAGTCTCAACGCAGATAGGTAAGGTACATGCCGGGAGCCTTTGTAGAGGGCCCGCAACTGTCTTATGTTCTACTTGCTGAAGGGGCGCTATCTACATAGTCAGGGAGGATGAAAGTGAAATCCAACCATCTAGAAGTAAAGAAGAGTGTTGCACTTTTGCAGTAGTAAAGTGAAGTAGCAAGGAAGGAAAGGAAGTACCATGCCAGAAATGAAACATACAACCCCAAACAGGCGACTCTTGATCTCAGGCTTCATTGTTGCCATCGTCCTGATGCTGTCGGTCAGCGCCGCCTCTGCTGCTCTGCCGAAGTGGATAGTGACGCCAAAAGCGACCCCCGCGCCCGCCTCTGCCGCATTGCCAAAGTGGTTAGTGTCGACCAAAGCGGCCCCTGCGCCCGCCTCGGCACCGGCTAAGCCTAAGAATGTGTCCGGGGCACCGAAATCAGCGCCTGGGGCACCTCAGGTCCATCAAATACTTTGCGTGGACGGCAGCGCGGCGGTAACCACGGGAAGCTCATGCACCAACCTACCCACGGCATACACCACCATTCAGCAGGCCGTAACCGCAGCCGCCACAGGTGACGAGATCCGTGTGGCCGCAGGTTCTTACTATGACCCCGTTACATTCGACAAGAACCTCACGCTCACTGGAGGCTACACGGGCGTCAAGCCTGCCGGCTGGAGCACTTCCACAGACTCCACCTCCACCCAGGAGGCGGCGACCTTGACCATCAACAGTGCCGTCCAACTGGATGCGGGCAACTACACGATGAACGGCGGCACCCTCCAGGGCACCGGCACGCTAAACGTTCCATCCCCATTGACCTTGAATTGGACAAGCGGCGCATCAACCTCGGGTGGCGGCCTGTTCACCATACCTGTAGGTGCTGTGCTCAACCTACAGGCTAACAACAGCGCCGTGCAGTCCAACGGCTGGAGCATCAACAACCAGGGCACAACCAACTGGCTCAGCAACGGCGCCTTCTACTTGCTATACGGCGCCATATTCACAAACGCAGGTGTCTTCAACCTCGACGCTGATATCCAGTTCTACAGTTACACCAACAACGACCAGTTCAACAACACGAGCACAGGGCATATAGTCAAGCCCTCCAGCACAGGCGCCAACACGATCAACATATCTCAGGGTAGCCTTCTTGCTGTCAACAACAGCGGCACCTTTGAGATACAGACCGGCACACTGAACTTCAGCAGTGGCACCTTCAACCTGCTTGCAGGCACCCAGTTCACCAACACAGCAGGTAACTTCATCCAGCTAAATGGCGCTACATTCAACATCTATACTGATCTGCTGTTCAATAAGCTGGCTTTGATGTCGGGCAGCTTCCACGAAGCGACAAACAACAACAACAACGTCACAGTCACAAGT
>JALYYZ010000078.1 GCA_030945985.1 Chloroflexota bacterium | reverse complement strand
GTCCAAAGAGACGGCAATCGCTTCTTTAGGTGCGGGAACTCTTTCCGTAGCAAGAAAGAAGAACGTCCCTTGCACAGCTTTACCAGTTTGTGAATACCAAACTGAGGGTCACACTCTACGAGGAGATGTACATGGTCAGGCATGACTTCCAATTCAAGTATCTCAGACTGTCGTTCTTCACAAACTTGATGAAGGATGTCCTTCAAGCGTTGTGCAATTTCATCCGTCAACACCTTACGGCGGTACTTTGGGCACCAAACAATATGGTATTTGCAGGAGTACACCACCGAGCTGTTGGACTTAAAACCCTTCATGCCACAGTATATCACAAGGAGCTATCTAATGCAAACTACGTGTAAAGCCTTTGTATGCCTTGAAACAGTCTCCGAACACCTACTTCGTAGGGCGGCTGTATCCCCATGCCTAAAGGCAGGCGTCTTAGCCGCTTTTGGAATACGATAAGCGTCGCGGTGCGCGTTCAAGCCCTCGTCCGTCAGCATCGCGTCCTCAGATGTGGGCACGCCGAGCTTCTTCGCCCAGTCCTGCTCCGTGAAAATCACATGACGGACGATACGGTCCCGATCTTGCCCTCCGCCGCGCGGGCCACGCTGCATCTCAGCCGACACGCGAGAACGCACATCGTCGAAAAACGCCCAGCACGCTCGCATCAGCGTCAGTTCACGCTCCAATGCTTCGCCCGACATGGCTTGCTGGTCGATACCCGAAAACGCGAACGAGATACCCCAGAAGTCGGTTGAGCCTGTGCCCGGATAGCGCTCGACCACATCGACGGCGCTGCCGGGCGTGCTCGTCGTGCCGGTCGCAAATTCGGCCTGCATCCCAGCCAGCTTCGCCACAGGTCCATAACGTGGAACGTAGGAGAGTAAGCGTTCGATCGCAGCCCCCCGGTCGTTGCCCCGCGCGCCAGACCGGGCCAGTCCGGTGCCACCGCCACCACCTTCTTGCCCTTTGGTCCGATTTCCAGCGTCACCCGAATGTGGTTAGAACTCATCTCAAGAACAGGCCCTAAGTAGGATAATGATGCAGCCAATTACGCATTACGCACTAGCACCACCGTCACACATCGGGCGCTTGCAGGCCGTACATCCCCAGCGTGATAGAGATTTCGCCGCCGTGATGCAGGTCGTGCTCAAGGATGTGCCAGGTGACCCAGCTGCGTGAGTTGTCGTAGTGGTTACCGTTCGAGTCGAAAGGGAAGGTGTACTGCATGTCGGCGGAGTCCCACCTGTTCAGCCGATCTGCCATGAACCGCCAGCTTGTGTCCAGCCCTTCTACAAGCTCGTCTGCTGTGCGAGGCGGAGCGTCCGGCATAGGCCTATCCCAGGTGAGCAGCGACTCCATCCCCGGCATCGTACTCATCTCGCCCAGGAAGTCGCCAAACCAATGTACCCGTGAGGAGATTACGTGGACTACAATCTCTCCGACAGAACGTAGATCCGGCACGGCTCGCAATGCTAGCTGTTCACGTGTGAGCGGGGCGATTGCTTGCTTGAGCGTATCCTGGTAGTCCTTCCACGATCGATAGAAGATGTCTAGGGTGAAATTGCCTTCTGACACAAGACGTCCCTCCACCAAGATTGTAGCTCCGTTATAGCTGATAACCGCCAGTAGTGCCACCGTTTTGTTCGTAACTATTTTTGAAATGGGTTCTAGCGTCATTAGCCATGGCTCCTCCTATTACAGTAGTTCTCACCTTAGTTCCGGCCATCGCACACTATAGAAAGTGAGTGGTGGCTGCATTCTATCCCACAAGCTTACCCATCTCATAAAGGTACGAACTACAGTCGAATATTAGCACATTTGTACGCCTCGGTCAATACTGCTGGGACTTTATCCAGGGTTGAGGCAAAGTCAGGCACCAGGCAATTGCTATGATGCCACAAGTGGGCTTCGTAGGAGCATTTGCACATGTGTAACGGCTGGTCCATATGGCAAGATGCTGTATTCGCCTTATCAACATGGTAGCTTCGTGCTCATTCTCATTTCTGACTTTGCATCAGCCCTGGCGCTTTATCCACAGCGCCGGGTTCTTGCTTGTTCTTGGAAAGAAGCGCTCTTCTTACTAGATCCAAAGGGATATGTCTATCAGCGCCCTGATAAGTCTCCCTAACATTACAACGACGGTTCGCTAAAACTTGGCGAAAACCATTCAGTATCAGGCACAAAATTGCCCATCCCTCATCATGGCTTCGGCTCCTACTTTCAGGAGCCCAGGCACAAACATCACAGTTTTGGCTCCTACTTTCAGGAGCCCAGGCACGAACCGTCGTTGTAATACTAATGACCCAAGCACCCGAGCCGAGACTATATTCGCATCGCTAGCCCTATGCAGATGCGCCTACGCTTGCTGTTAGTAGCCGGCACAAGGGCTCGGGCGAAGTGTCACTTATTGCTGCTTGCATTTTTGGTTTACCTCTTGACAGATGCATATCGCTCTGATATAGTAGCATTAAAGATATATCTTTATAAAGCGTAATATACCTAAAAGGAGAAATTGAATGAGAGGCAACTTTTTACAGCATGGGCACTATGGACACTTTGGTCCGCACCTTCCGCATGGCCGACATAGGGAAGAACTAGGGCAGGATAACTGTAGTGGACGACATCAGGCGCACCACCCGCAGGAAGGCCACCATATGAGAGGCCGTTGGCCGCACGGACCGCGAGGCCACAACTGGGGAGGCTTTTTTGGCGGAGGTGAAGGTAACGAACAGTGGGGCGGTTTCGGCGGGCCGGGTGGTCCCGGCGGCCCTGGTGGTAGACCTCGTGGCCGCGACCGGATGGAGCGTGGGATGCTGCGCTATATCATCCTGGGAGTACTTCAAAGCGGGCCTAAGCATGGCTACGAGATCATCAAGCACTTTGAGGAGCACACGGGAGGACAGTATGCCCCAAGCCCCGGCACCCTCTACCCTACACTTCAATTTATGGAAGACCTGGGCCTGGTGCGCTCCGACCAGGAGGCGGACAAGCGCGTCTACCACCTCACCGAGGCCGGTGAGGCTGAGCTGAAGGAGCATTTGAGCCGGTCTCAGGGATTCTGGGCGCGCTATAAAGAGCATGTGCCATCGGGGCCGATTATGTCGGAGCTCAACTTCGTCCGGGACGCCGTGAACGATCTCACCCGCACAGTGGGTGGAGGCATACGTACTGCTGCTTTTAGTGGAGATACAGAAACAGTGCGCAAGATACGCCTTGTGCTGGAGCGCTGCCAGAACGAAGTGCGCGAGATTATCGCCCGCGGCACAGAGGCAGGCAGCACCCCACAGGCGAATGGAGATATCACCCAGCCTGAAGAAAGCAAGGGCGTAAGCTCCGGCTCAGGCGATGAGACGATACAGATGTAGTTTGATGAGTCTGCGAAATATTCGCACCAAAAAGAAGCAAGCCCCGCATCACACTCGATGATGCGGGGCTTGCTTCTTGCCGTGCAGCGTATGGGCTACGCCTCGCGACCCATAACATATCGTCCGCAAAGCGGTTGGCAGAAGACCGCCGTTCTGCTACAACTTAGACTCTGGCATCGCACATAGAAAATGGCATAGAACAGAAGCTGCTACGCAAGGTAGGCAGCAACAAAGAACGGAGATCCTCAATTGGCTAACAAGAAGAAACAGAAAATTGACGCCACGAGCGCGGCGCCCGAGAAACCGTCAGGCAAGACCAGGCTGGAAAATCAGGCCGATTGGAAAGAGTATGCCATCCATAGCCCCGAGGGCTACTATGAGCTACGCACCGCCGATATCGGCGATGTTCCCGTGCGCCTCTTCCTGACTCCTAAGCTCCTGGAGGAGGCGGAGGATATACTCTACGCCCAGGTGGTGAACGCCACTCGCTTTCCAGGCGTAAAGATGGTGGTGATCACTCCCGACGTTCACTACGGCTACGGCGTGCCCGTCGGCTCGGTGATCCTTACGGATGGTACCCTCGCCATGGGACCCGTGGGGTACGATATTGGTTGCTTTACCGGGGACACACTAATCCCGATAAGCGATGGCAAATCGTATCCTATCGAGGATCTAGTTGGCAAAGGTGAGATCGACGTTTTTGCATTGGACGAAAATCATAAGATAGTAGTCACCCCCTCCGTTGCATGCAGGACACGGGAGTTTGCCCGATTGGTAAAGGTAAAGCTGGATAACAACACGCAGATAACCTGCACACCCGACCACCTGTTCATGCTCAGGGACGGCTCATACATGGAAGCGGCTCTGCTTACACCGGGCACTTCACTCATGCCTTTCCGCTACCGTGTAGATAAGGATGGGTACGCCGTAGTCAGGCACCCCGGTAATGAAAATGATCAGCGAGTACATTGGATCATGTCCAGAGCAGGTCTTCTAGGGCATATACCCCATTTTGATGGACAAAAAACGATCATCCACCATCGCAACTTTACGCCAGTAGACAACCGTCGCGAGAACCTGCAGTTCATGGGTGATCGGGATCATATGTCATATCATAAATCAATTGGCGAGCGCAATTCCCACTTCCAGTCGCCTGATTTCGAGGAGGCACGCATAGCAGGTATCAAGGCGTACGCCGCCACCGAACGAGGGCACGCAGACTATGCCGCGCGAGGTACCCGAAACATCCTGCGCTATATGGAAGCCAGGCCGGAGCACTTTAAGAAGGCAGTCGCAGGTAACGGGCAGAGGGGTAAGCAATATCTGACCGCTTATGCTCAGTCCGAAAAAGGAAGGCATCGCTCATCGGAGGTAGCCCATTCAGAAATGACCTGCGACGTATGTGGAGCCAAAGTACCTGGCGGCGGCTTCGGCATAAAGAATCACCGTAGATCAGAGCACGGATATAATCATAAGGTTATCAGTGTGGATGTTCTGGAGCAACGCGAGGATGTCTACTGCTTGCAGGTGCCGGGTTATAACAACTTCGCAATTGAAGCGGGCGTGTTCGTCCATAACTGCGGGATGGTAGCAGCGCGCTCCAGTGTGCTTGCCGAAGAGGCTACATCCAAGAAAAGATTGGCTTTCAACCAGGAGGTTATGGAGCGCGTGGAGATGGGCGCCGGGGGCAAAGGCAAGTCGCGGATGCGCGACCTCGACCACCGAGAGTTCAACGAGCTGATCAGGGGTGGGGCTGACTACTATATCGAACACTACGGCGCACGCGTCGACCGAAGCCGAGCCGAGCGCAACCGTATACCTGTGGACGATGATTGGAAGATACCGATGGGCGGCAAAGGTCGGCCCGAGCGAGGGATGAGCCAGCTAGGTTCACTCGGGGGTGGTAACCATTTCATGGAGTTGCAGCGCTGCGAAGAAACCGGCACACTTTTTGTGCAGGTGCATTCCGGTAGTCGCGGCTTCGGGCATGGTCTGGCCACCAACTACTTCAACATAGCCAAAGAGGAGCGACCGGGCGAGATCACCCACCTCGACCTGGGCTACTTCCCACCCGATTCGCCTAATCACCGCAGCTACCTGAACGCAGTGGCTGCCGGTGGCAACTTCGCGATCATCAACCGCCTGCTCCTCTTCGAGCAGGTAGCCACTGCGTTCAGACGGGTCTTCGGCGCCGACCTGGAGTTGATCTACGAGATCAGCCACAACCTGGTGCAGCACGAGACCCACCCCGATCTGGGCGAGGTGTGGGTTCACCGCAAGGGAGCCACCCGCGCCTTCCCGGGAGGCCACCCGGCGCTTGTAGGCACGCTGTGGGAACAAACAGGCCACCCTGTGCTTATACCCGGCTCTAATCGAGATTACTCATATATATTGCGCCCCTTACCGGGAGCCGTGAAGAGCGCCTACTCGGTGAACCACGGCGCCGGGCGCAGGATGTCGCGTGGAGAAGCGCGCAGGCAGCTATCACAGAGCAAGGTGAACAAGATATATAAGGAGGATGGCATTATCGTGAACCAGAACGCGGACGTACCGCTCGACGAGTCCGACGCCTGCTACAAATCCTCGGCGGAAGTGGTGGCTGCGGTAACATCGGCGGGGCTCGCTGAAATAGAATACCGGCTTTGGCCCCTGGCCTCGTTGAAGGGTATTGACTAGTGTCTTACCAGGGAGGTATTAATAGTTTCATTCTTGCTCACCATGTGAGCAAGAATGAAACAAAACAATCACAACTTAGTTGGTAAGGCATTAGTACTCCACTAGATATGCATTGCCGGTGGGGCGCTAGCAGATGCGCTAAGTCATACAGCCCCTAGCATCGATCCGCCAGCGGTCAATTACCTGATCGCCTTTTGTCACGGCTGCCCATTCAAAGTTGTTTGCCACAGGGCAAGCATGGTTTGGGATAACGTCCAGTACTTCGCCTATCCACAGCCGCTCAGCGGCCTCAACTCGCAGCCAGCCATGCTCTTCTGACAGCTTCTCTATAAGGATGCCGGGCCTGCCCCTCACAACACCATACCCTGATGTGATGTTGGTGCCGTGAGCTCCTCGGTCGAGCGAGAGCGCCTTGGAGCCGGCATCAAGTACGCCTCGCATGGTTGAGGCCAGGCTAACTACGGTAGTGACTACCGAAAGAGCGCAATGATCCAGGTTTGTTACTCCCAGCGAGACCTGTATATTATCGTAGAAGACGTAGTTGCCGGGCCGCATCTCTGTCAGCCCCGCAACCCCGCTTGCAGCACGAGCGCCAGGTGTCGAGCCGGTGCTGATTATCTGCATCTGGTGGCCCTGCGCCCGCAGATCTTTAGCCACGCTCACCAGCGTCTCTGTCTGAGTGACGGCAATCGCGCCGCGCCGTGCCGGATCGGGCTCTCTATAGACGCCGCCTTCGTGGATGCAGACACCGAGTAGCCTCAATCCAGGCAAAGCTGCCACCATATCAGCCAGCTTCGATGCCTCCTCGATCATCACGCCCACACGGTGCATACCAACGTCAATTTTGAGGAGTAAATCTAGGGGCCGCTCCTCGCCTGCGAACACACGGGAAAGACCTCGAGCACCCTGCTCACTGTCGACCACTGTCATTACTTGTGCCTCACGGTGTAGATCGCGCAAACGAGTGAGCTTGACGTTACCGATAAGCGGGTAGCAGACAAAGAGGTTGCGCAGCCCGCCCCTGGCCATTACTTCGGCTTCGGAGAGCTTGGCAGTGGTAATACCAACGGCACCCAGTGCCATTTGCCTACGAGCAATCTCCACTGATTTGTGCGATTTTATATGAGGCCGCAACGCGAGCCCGTTTAGGACGGCAAGCGCCGCCATTTCCTCCAGATTGCGCTCCAGGCGCACCAGGTCTATGCGTAAGGCAGGCGTGTCAAGTTCTCTCCAGGTGGCGATCTCTCTTCTCCTTCATGCCGAGCTATTCAGGTATAGCAGCGTTCTCACATTGTACACCACTCTATGGATGCAGCTAGTACCTTACCGGGAAAGTAATAATGGTTGCATTCCATCTCACCATGTGAGATGGAATGCAACGAAACAACCACTATTTAGGTCGAATTCCACACGCCAACTCCAGAACTGATATAATATCGAGCACGGAGTTCTACAGGAGGGTGCCTGGGTATGTTCCGGGACACGTTTGAGCAAGTAGGTCACTAGGCATATGACGTCTACAGATACAACTCCGATAGGCATCTGCATCCACGACCATTTCTGCCAACCGCCGCGCGAAGACCCTGCGAGAGATGCAATCCCCGACGAGTACGGGGCTAAGCCATACCGCAACTGGAACGAGCGCACCCACGCCGAGCGCTACCGGCCCAACGCCGAGCCAGGTAACTTTGCCGGGATCAGCTTCAATGTCGGGCCTACCTTGTTCGGGTGGATGGCCTCTTACGATCCGCAAACATCAGGATCGAGCATAGAACAACGCGGTATACGCCTGCCACGCCGTCGCCCTCACACGCATGTAATCGGAGCAGACCTGGCACCCCAGACAAGGTCAGAACTGAGGCAAGTCGTGAGCCGGAAGAGTGGTCTGCGCGGCAACACAGTTTTCAATCACTCTCTCTCGCTACACTGTACAAGCCCGACGGACTGCGCGCACATGACGAGCGAGCAGTTGAAACGCTACATACAGGCCCGGCGATCTATATGCGGCGACGAGCGTATAGCAGGAGCATGCATGAGCCCTGGTCCCATAGATGCTCCTGTGGAGGGCAACTCATGTGGGCACATCCAGCTTAATCGGGTTCGGTGTAATTCGGCATGATTCGGCATAATATAGAGGAGACCACTATGCTTGAGAAGATGGGGCTTCAGAAGAAGGGCGTGCATCGCTTTGAATTCCACGTATCGCGTGAGTCACGAGACAGGTACGGGTTCGACCAGGCTCTTTTCCATCTGACAGGCAACGTTGTCTTTGCTAACTTCCACGCAGCGCGCGTCTTCGCACAGCGCATGAACGATAAGCGCGACCTTGTTAACTTTCCCGAGCAGGCCGTTAGAGCGGGGCAGATCAATGCGATGGGCCTGATCGACGAGATTTCGCATCTGATGATCGAGAACTATCGCCGTCAGGTCAACCCGGACGTAATGCATGATGCGCTGGAGGCTCTCGACGCTCAGTTCGGGCGAGAAGCTGTAGAAGGTGCGATAGAGCGCTTTTCCGATGAGTTTCCGACGTTAGCCGTCTACCGACGTGAGCAATTGCCCGACGAATGGCTGCAAGGCGACACCGGCGGTATGCCTAATCGTGAGATTGCCCTGGAAGAAATGTTGATGCTCTGGCTCTCGAACATGAACCCGGCCTTCTCC
>JALYYZ010000155.1 GCA_030945985.1 Chloroflexota bacterium | reverse complement strand
CTCCAGAGACCGCACGCAACGCCGACGCCATGCATAGCTACGCTGCGGCGGAAGAGGCCGGCATGGATCACTCCAAGATGGCTGGCATGAACCACGGCAGCTCAGCCATGCCCGATATGGATCATACCAGTATGCCAGGCATGGATCACTCTAAAATGGCAGGCATGAAGCATGGCGGTCATAGCGGTAGCCATAGTGGTGGGATGAGCCACGATATGTCCGACCCGGCTATGGCCCAGGCGATGGAGGCGGATATGCGCACCCGCTTCTTTGTCGCCCTCCTCCTGACGATCCCTGTCATCCTCTATTCTCCACTCGGAGAGGGCCTGCTGCACCGCACCCTGCCTACGCCGATACCTGTGAACTGGCTCCTGTTCCTCTTGACCACGCCGATCGTATTCTGGGCCGGCTGGATCTTCGTGGGTGGGGCTCTCAGTGCCTTGCGAGCCCGAACCCTCGACATGAGCGTGCTGATCGCTACCGGCGTGCTGACGGCCTACCTCTTCAGCGCCTACATTACAGTCACAGGCGGCCTCGATACCTTTTACGACGCCGCAGCGATGCTCGTGACCTTCGTACTGTTTGGACACTGGATGGAGATGCGCTCCCGCAAAGGTACCACCGAGTCGCTCCGAGCCCTGTTCGACCTCGTGCCACCTCAAGCTACGGTGATAAGGGGCGGGCAGGAGCTGCAGGTCAATACCGCAGATGTGGTTGTTGGCGACCTGATCCGCATCCGCCCGGGCGACAAAGTTCCTGTAGACGGGACCGTCACCCAGGGCGACACCACCATCAACGAAGCCCTCGTCACAGGCGAGAGCCTGCCTGTATCGAAAGGTGTGGGAGATGATGTAATCGGTGGCTCGCTCAACCAGGCGGGCAGCATCGTGATGAGGGCCACCCGTGTGGGCGCGGACACCACGATCGGGCAGATCGCAGGGCTGGTCCGCACCGCGCAGAACTCCAAAGCGCCGGGCCAGCGGTTAGCGGACAAAGCTGCGACCGTGCTGGTCCTCGTGGCAGTAGGTAGTGGTCTGGCAACCTTCCTGGCCTGGAAGTTCGCGGGTGTGCCCACTATAGTCGCGCTGACTTTCGCAATCTCGGTGTAAAGTGCAACGCTTTTTTGCGCAAAATCGGCTCTCCCGCAGGTTTCGTGATTCGACGGGCTGCGCCCGAAAATAGTCGGAGCTGGTCTAATTTCCTGTAGCAAAACGGCGCCCGCAGGTCTGAAAAGCGCCAGGTAGGCACGTCCGTGAGTCCAAAGCGCGCATTAGTAAGAGAGTAAGCCTCCCGCAACTGGGGCACCGAGACAGAATCACGGAACCTGCGGGAGAGCCGATTTTGCGCAATCTCTCCTGCAATTCACATGCGGTCGCCTGAAGGGGCATCAAATCCCACGAGAATTGCCATCCTGCGCTCGGCGGCGAGTTCACCCCGCACTGTAGGAGGCCCGTCTCACTCGCACGAAAGCCGTAGTCATATCAGTAACGAGAATGACGCTTCTCGGAACTTATATCGGATTTCTGGGCGTTGGGGTGGTCTGAGGTTACTCCGCGTGCCCTATTTGACGGGTCAGAGGATAACCATCGTACTCCATTGAGTGTAGGAAGGCGAAGATGGGATGGAACTCGCTACCTTTATGTGCGGGCGACATGGCTCGTGAGGGTACACGCATATCAATATTTGCGCCTTCCCATCTAAGCCTGCTCCCTGTCGCGGAATCGCTGACATCCGTGCCCGAGAAATAGATGCCGGTCGTACGTTCCCGCCACGCTACAATAGGGTGAATCCATTATTTTGCAGCTTTAGATTCTAGCTCAATTGCTGCATAGTTGTAGTAAGATAATAGCCTTGCGGTGCATGAGCCGCAGATCACCACGCAGACCTTGAGCATCGGCAGGGCCACTGTGACGGGCACAAGTCTCATGCGCTAAGCCGCTTTCGACCCGCCGCTGCACCATTGAACGCGCAAAGTAGCTATCAGCACGCGATCTGTAAAACAATGGCACACACTCGCTACAATACGCGACGTGCGACTTTGCGCGCCAACATAGTATACTGCAACGATGTAGATAGACTGGTAGCCCTGGCGAACCTTGCAACATGTTGCCCATAGGTGGGGTCAGTATAAGAAAATAGGCCAAGTCAGGCGCGAACAAAAGGCAGATCGACAGGAGATAGCGCCTCGAACATGCTCAGTGCACTTTCACGCCTCACCAGTATGCATCCTTATTGGATGGCTGCTGCGTTGGGGGCAGTGTCCAGGCTGCCCAGCATCAACAACAGCATTCTCTTTATAGACGAGCCGCTCTACCTCGCCCAGGCGCGCCTGCTCAACAGCTTTGGAGCCTTTGTATTCGCGTCACAGTACAGGGT
>JALYYZ010000057.1 GCA_030945985.1 Chloroflexota bacterium | reverse complement strand
CGACGTTGTTGATGGGCCTCATACCTGCCATTTGTATTCTTTTTTGCATCCACGCCGGCGACGGCCCCACCTTGACACCCTGTATCACTGCCCCCGAATAGCGAGGGCAAAGCTCGGGGTCTTCGATCTCAATCTGCAGCATCTCTTCCACAGCCGCGCCGTCCTCCTGCCACTCGGTGGAGGGGTGATGCACCTTGCCGCCGAAGAGGGCTGCTACCTCTCGGGCCAGTCCCACCATGCTGAGGATACGCCCATTATTAGGCGTGACCTCTATCTGCAAGATGGTATCGCCCAGCACATCGGCGGCACTCAGCCCAATCTCCATTGCCGGATCGAGCACGATAATGCCCTCGTGCTCTTCTGAAAGGCCGAGCTCCGCCTCGGACATAACCATACCTTCGGTTTGTATACCGCGAATCTTGGCCGGCTTGAGCGTCGACCACTTGGCAGGCGTAACGTGTTGGTCCAGGTAGCGAGAGCCTATGAGCCCGATTACTACCTTCTGACCCTGCTCGATATTAGGCGCGCCCGTTACAACGGTGATGCTCTTCTCCTGGCCGTACTCTATGGTCGCGAGGTTGAGCCTGTCGGCATTCGGATGACGCTCCAGGTGTGTGACGTGCCCTGTGTAAACATTCTCCCACTCGTCGCCTATGCGAGTTATATGCTCCACCTCTATCCCTGCCAGTGTGAGCCGGTGGGCGAGCTCCTCTACAGGCACGTTGATCTCTATGTACTCTTTGAGCCACGAAAGTGGCGCACGCATTGGCATTGTTGTCTCTCCTTGTGCGCGAGATTGCTTCTTCTGAATGGGAGAGTGACCCTCGTACTCTCCTGATATATCCTTACCTGTTTATTGTCTTACCAACTGAGTTGTGATTTTCTTGTTCCATTCTTTCTCACCATGTGAGAAAGAATGGAACTGCTTTTACTTTCTTGGCAAGACACTAGAATTGCCTCAAGAACCTCAGATCGTTGCCGTAGAAGAGGCGTATATCATCTATTGAATGGCGCAGCATGGCGATACGCTCAAAGCCCATGCCGAAGGCAAAGCCACTGTACTCCTCGGGATCGAGCCCGCCGTTGATGAGCACTTGCGGGTGTATCATGCCGGCGCCCATGATCTCGAGCCATCCTGTGTACTTGCAGGACCTGCACCCTTTGCCTCCGCATACCATGCAATCTATAGAGAGGTCTACTCCCGGCTCGACGTATGGGAAGTAGTCGCAGCGGAACCGCACTTTGCGTTCTCTGCCGAATATAGCTCTTGCGAAGGCCGCCAGCGTGCCTTTCAGATCAGCCAGCGTCACCTGCCGGTCTATCGCCATACCTTCCATCTGGGTGAAGTATGTCTCGTGAGTGGCATCGGTCGACTCGTCACGGTATGCTCTACCAGGCACGATCATCCGTATAGGTGGCTCCATCTTGCGCATAACCCTTATCTGCGCCGGGGAGGTATGCGTGCGCAATACAACGGGCGGCAGGTCGCCAGGTCTTGCGTCTTTTGGCCGCAGCCCAAGCAGCTCGTCGTTGATGTAAAAGGTATCCTGCATAGAACGGGCCGGGTGTTCGGGCGGTATGTTGAGCAACTCGAAGTTGTAAAGGTCCAGCTCCACGTCCGGCCCCTCATATACCTGGAAGCCCATATCGCGAAAAGCGCGCACAATGTCGCGTGCAGTCTGGGTAATGATATGCAGGTGCCCCGCGCTCACAGCCCTGCCCGGCAGCGTAATATCTACCCCCTCTGCCTGTAGCTTGCCTGCCTGCTCACCACCGCTCACACGCGCCTGCGTCTGGGTGTAAGCTTCTTCCAGCTCAAGCTTGGCCGTGTTGATCGCTTGCCCCGCGCCGGCACGCTCCTCTTGTGGCAGCGTGCCTACCCCTCTGAAGAGGGCCGTGAGACGGCCTTTTTTCCCCAGGTACTCACGGTTCCACTCCTCGAGCGCCGCACCCGTTGCCGAGCCTGTGAGCGATTGGAGGGCCTCTTGCCTGGCCTCATCGATTTGTTCCTGCAGTGTAGGCATAACTTTCCTCTTGCAAAGCAAATAAAAAGGCCGCGCTACTCGCCAGGGACGAGGCGCGGCCACGTGGTACCACCCTGATTCCGGCTGCCCTGCGCATGCAGAGCGAGCCGCTCCAGCTCTGTAACGGTGAGCGACCGGGGCAAGCTAAAGGGCCTTCGCCTTTCACCTGCCGGCTCAGGAGTGAACTTCAGCCGAGTTCCGTAAGATGGGCTCTCAGTCGTTGGCCCGGTCTTCCCTGTATACCTCTGCCCGGCTTACTCTCTCCGTCATAGCCTTTGGGGAATCTTCGATATATTGCTTCTATTAGTACAGGAATATGCCTCATGCTGTCAAGGTACTGAGGTTGTATGCGCAGGCTGCCTGATGGTGTATGGTAGACCTTCACCGACTCAGACAGTCCCTTTGGGAACTAATGCTTAGCGAAGACAACAAGACAGATCAACACCCTTTGGGTGTTGATCTGTCTTGTTGTCTTCGCTCTAAAATGAAGAAACAAACAGAAACCTGCGGGTTTCTGTTTGTTTCTTCTGAAATGGGAATACCTCTTCCTGAAGAATCTCCTGTGATCCCTCACTCGGTGTCGCAACTAGAAGATATCTATCTAACTGAGGCATGGTCATAAATCGAAATGACGTACAATTCCACGCGTGAGGCGTGACACGAACAGGCCAAAATCAGGCGATTCTACGCCGTTATTGTCCTTATCTTGCGTAACGCCACGTGTGCAAAATGAATTGTGACCACGCCTCATCTAACTCACCTTACACAGTTAGGCACGATTTTATGCGCCATACGCAGGGTTGTCAAGCATGAAGTCAGGCTGAATTGCTTTAGGCGGGTATTTAATTGTCACCTTTTCCAGGTTTATTGCGTATGTAATCCTGGAACGGACAGAAGGGATATTGAGGATATTGAGGATATCGCGACGCAGCCCGGGACCGCTTACCGGGATAAATTACTTGATGGAGGGAAAGAATGAACGGTACAGGCCGTCTTTATAGAAGCACAAGCGACGCTATGCTGGGTGGGGTTTCCGCCGGGCTCGCGAGCTATTTCAACATCGATCCTACGCTGGTGAGGCTTGGATTCGTTGTTCTGACAGTCGTCACAGGTGGGGCCTTTGGTCTTATCTACCTGGCTCTGTGGCTGCTGCTGCCGACTCCAACTACCACGGCAACTGATGCGAACAGCATCATTCATGAGAACCTCAATGACATGGGCAACAAGCTGCGCAACCTCACCGGAATGCAGAATGTGCATAGCTCGCAGCCTGGCCCTGCTGACCCGAATGCCCTGCCACAGAGCGTCATGACAGGTGCTGCCGGCACCGCTGCTCGTTCCCGTCCCAACGGAGCCGCAATGTTCCTGATTGGCCTCGGCGTCTTTTTCCTGGCTACAGATCTCGGGCTTCTGAGACTCGTGCTTCATGAGCATGTGCTGTGGCCTCTGCTGCTGATCGGTGTAGGCGTTATGATGCTGCGCCGGCGTAGGTAGGGATGTCTGAAGTACAAAGGTACAAAGGTATAAAGGTCTGAATAAGAAACATGCCATAAGCCGTACTCGGCTATGGCATGTTTTTCAGGAGTTTACATAATGCAAGAGAGCAACATGGGTCGCGTACCCAATGCTGGGCCCGAAACCGGACCTCTAAACCCGCCTGACGCACCGCAGGGTGCCCCGACGACCTATGTGCCTCCGCAACCCACCCCCTACACACAGTCCAACCAGTCCTACAGCACACCCCAGGGTGCCGGTATACCACGCGTGCCGAACCCTTATAATAGAGCCGGACAAGCACGTAGGGAGGGGCACCGCATACCCATACTGGGTCCCTTGTTGTTGATCATCATCGGTACTATCTTCTTGTTGAACAACCTGAACATAGTCGACTGGAGCGTGTGGGAATCGTTGTCGCGGCTCTGGCCCTTGGTGTTGATTGCGGTGGGCGTGGACCAGATCTTCGGGCGACGCAGACCTGCTCTTACTTTGTTGCTGGTGTTGGCTATATTTGCCGCCGGTGGTGGGTACCTTTATTCCAGTGGTGGTGTGCGAAGCTCGGGCAAAGCGCTTACTATGAATCTGCTCGAACCGCTTGGAAACGCCAAATCTGCGGACGTGACGCTAAAAATGGGAACAGGCGATCTTAGTCTGGCCGGCGATATGCAGGAAACGACGAACCTTGCGAGCGGCATTCTGCATTATATGGAAGGCGGCGGACAGCCTTCTATACAAAGAAGCGCCACAGGCGACGTTGCGAACTTGCGACTGGAGCAAGGTCACAGCTTTAGCCTCATACATATCTTTGGTAATGACAATCTCAGATGGGATTTGCATTTCAATCCGAGGGTACCGTTGCGCCTGGCCATAGAAACTGGGGCGGGTAACGCCACGCTCGACTTATCCCGCTTTCAGCTAAGTGGATTCAGCTTGCACGCAGGGGCAGGCGACGCTTCAGTGACTTTCCCAGGAACGGGTATACAGGGTAGCTCAACAATAGACACGGGAGCGGGCGACCTGTCAATAATTGTACCTGAAGGCTTGAAGGCTCGCATCAAGATTTCTCATAACGTCGGCGACGTTTCGGCGGACAGTCGCTTCTCCAAAGGCGAGAAGGATGTTTATATAACAAAAGACTACTCTGCCGCAGGAAATCACCTTGATCTGGCGGTAAACGCCGGAGTAGGCGATGTTGTTATAAGGCCGGCCAGCCGGCAGCCTTAGATCTGTTTGACAGGGTTCCAGGCGCATGCGACAATTCCACTATGCACTCCAATCGGGCCTCCCAGGGGACTAGCGCTAACGTGGAGAAGATCCTTTCTGCCGCCGCCACAATTCTCATGGTGTACGGAGCTCTCGGAGTGGCGACTAGTTTACGCCTGCTTGCATTGCTTGCGCAAGGCATGCTTGGCTGGTCAGGCATACCTGACGCTGCGAGCCCCCCGGTGGGTACAACGTGGCTTGCGGCTCTGCAAGAACACTATGATGCCAGGCCGTGGCTCCCATGGTTTGCATGGCTGCTCGGTTCCGGCCTGTTGATGTGGCGGTGGAGGCGATCCTTTCCCAGGGCGGGTGGCTCTGTGGAGGGCGAGCGGCCCCACATGGCGAGCCATGTAAGAGCACGCTGGGTAGCACCAGCGGCGCTGCTCTTGCTGGTGCTTTTTGGCGGTTTTATTCGGATGGGTGTGCTGTGGCCACAGAGCACGGGCCTACAGCAATTGCCTTATGATGACGAGGGGGTCTATGCAGGCGCGTCGCAGCTATTCGTGCAGGGCCTTATGCCTTATCGTGATTACTTCTTCGCTCACCCTCCGGTGGCCGCCTTTTCTTATGCTCCGGCCATGCTTTATCACTTTACTCAATGGGGCAGCCCTACCTCCTTCATGATGGCGCGCTATCTCTCCGTCTTCTATAGCCTGATTACGCTGACGATACTCTTCCTTATAGGCTACCGGCTCGTGGGCTTGTTGGGTGCTTCGCTCGCGGGTATGCTGTGGGCGCTCGATGGACGTGTTGTGGAGATAAACCGCAAAGTGATGCTTGATGGCCCCATGGTGCTACTTTCGTGCGTGGCGTTGCTGCTCTATTTATGGGTCCGCCCGGCGTTATCGTTGCACTCGGCGGGTAGCACTCCGGCTCGGCTACGCACAGTTTTATTCCTGGTAGGTGTATGTGCCGCCCTCAGCGCTCTTACCAAGATCGCAGGCGTCGCCTGCTTGCTGGCGATTGTTTCCGATGTAGCATGGCTATGGCTGAACAGGCGTGGTTCGCCTGACGCGACGCGCTCCAGGCTTCTTAGCGAGGCGGCAAGCCTGGCCGGAGGGGTGCTAGCCGCAGTGGCTCTTATAGTTCTCCCTTTCCTCTTTATGGCCCCCTCACAGATAGTGCGCGACGTCGTCTTCTTCCAACTACTTCGCCCCGGCGACGGCACAGTGGATATCACGGCTCGTATTGGTGACCTGACCTCTACATTGGCCAACGGGCTGACGATGTTATCTGCCGGCCTGGGCTTCTTGCTGCTGTCTCAATGGGTATTCAGACAGCGGCAGACGGGTCCCTGGCGAGTGGTAGTGCTCTGGACTTTTTTCAGCATGTTGATTTTCAGCTACAGCCGCTCGTTCTATCCGCACTATTACATCCAACTTGCTGCTCCTCTATGCCTGTTGGGCGGAGGGTTGAGCCTATTTAACGGGGTAATTGGCAGGATAGGCGTGGCTGAACGCTTGCAGCCCATCATGTCCGCCAGAGCTATGCCGGTAGTTGCTGCGGCGCTGCTTGGCATTATTGCTTTGCCGTTGGCGCTAACACAATGGACATCAGATCTCACCATGCAATCGCGCCCGGTCTTCGCGATAGTAGGCCGTTATGTGAGCGATGCGGTGCATCCGGGCATTGCTGTGTTAGCG
This sequence comes from Chloroflexota bacterium, assembly GCA_030945985.1. Taxonomy (GTDB): domain Bacteria; phylum Chloroflexota; class Chloroflexia; order QHBQ01; family JADMIH01; genus JADMIH01. The sequence goes on along the minus strand of JALYYZ010000057.1, from coordinate 920 downwards.
AGCGACGAGCAATTCGACTTTCTGGCTGCTCGCCCGCCCAGCCGTAATGCTACGGGCTATATGATTGACAGCTATGGCCACATGATCTCATTGGGCCTCGGGTTAGCCACGCGTGATTGGGGCGACCTCTGGTCCGCAGCCTTGCGCGGCGAGCACACCAATGACCCTTATGCCATGATGCACCGTGCCGCTCCACAGGCGGACTTTCTAGACCGTGCTTCGCGGGCAGCTTTGATAGTCATTCATGACAAAGGTTTTCCTCGTCTCACGGCGGCCACGCTAAATGCCATCAAAGCTCAGACCACGGTGGCAGAACAGAAGAACCAGTACACCATCTACAGGTCTAAAGCCCCGAAACCATAGTTTCGGTTTGTTGCTCTTTCTATTCCTGAGAGATGGCTCGAAGTCCCACCTGTGCCTCACCGGCAAAGTAATCATCCAACGTATCTCGATTGTGCGCTTTTAGCGCGCAATCGAGATGCCCAAAACATATCCGGTCAGAGAGTATCTAAAAACACTAATCACGAGAGAGACGAGGAAGCATGAGTTGTATCATAGCCAGGTAGACGAAGGCTTCGGTGGTCTCTTTAGGTTCGAGGCGCAGATAAGCTTACAATTGGAGAATCTCCGTGAATTGAGAACCCTCTTTTCGTCTTGATTGGTCTTATGTTGAGTGCCCCTAGTAACCGTGTGCTGGCATGGCAGCTAATGTTGAGCAAGTTTACTCAGCACTGTAGGAGCTAGTAGGCACAGTCGAGACCAACCTGAAGAGGGCTGAGAGATTGCGGCAGGCTATACTCAAGCGAGCGTGTGAGGCATGCTAATGAAGCTGGAGTTGGTCGGCAAGGTCCGGGGCTCATGATGAAGACCAGGGTTTGGATAATACGCTGCTCAGCACACCTGGAGCGAACGCTGCTATA
>JALYYZ010000055.1 GCA_030945985.1 Chloroflexota bacterium | reverse complement strand
CCTTGTTCTACTCAACAGGCGCAACGTACCACGCGGTTCACCTGGCCGAATTTGAAGGTTTTCTTGACCTGGTACAAAAGCAAGTAGCTGAAGAAACGTTCACGCGGGCATGGGAAGAGGGGAAAGCAATGACGTGGGAGCAGGTGATTAGCTACACCCGGCGCATGTTTCCACTAACGCCGTAATGCGCCTCGCCATATTCAGCCGGTCAAAAACAGATCCAGCAGTACAGCGTCCAGGCTCTGCATATGCATCATCTCCCGTAAGCGAGCCTCTTTTCCCCTCTGTTCAGCATCGGCCTTAGTTTTGTAAGCTCCATGACTGGATGGGCACCTTCTTGGCCTGATTATAGAGTGCCGAAAGTGCGGACACCAGAGCGTGTCCACACCCGCCACCCTGCGAACAGATTGGCACTATCCATAAAGCAGAGTACACCATAGACCGTGGTGGCTGCAAATACCTGGGGCACAAGAAGCGAACACCACATCGCACGCCAACGAGCAGGAGAAGCTCACTCCTCTCGTCTGGCGAAAGATCCTGACCATAAGGATGTCTGCAGCGGAACGGGTCCTCAGCCGAATGGCACGCTGTGCAAGATACAGTTGAAGCAAAGCTTACGCCCCCAAAGGATAAGCATTAACATGACAAATAGAGCAAGGCTTTGCGAGAGTGCGCGCTACAGGGCAGAAATAGGGGAGTAAAGAATTATGAAGAAACATCTGACAATCGTCACCAAGAAAGGCAGGATCACCATACTAGCTGAAATCCGCAGGTCTCCGGGGGATCAAAGAGGGGGGACAAAGTTGCCATATCGCTGTTACTCATCTCCGAAGTCAAGACTGCCCAGGCGATCATCAAGCCGGTTCGCTCAGTCGCTGAGATGACCTTTGGCGCGGTCGCACCACTAAAAGAAGAAGTTACATGGGAGCAGATCCGGGACATCGCTCTCGAAGAACACGTGCAGGAAGCGGCCCATCAGGGCCTGTGACATCCAGGGCCAATCGTTTGTCATCTAGTGCGACTGCTGAATCTTCTATACAAGAGTCCTCATTCTTCCTTGACGTCAATATCTTCATCCGTCATTTTAGGCTGCACTTCTTGCCACCCTTTATCTGCTCAATGCTCTTTGACTTGCCGTGAACCTGAACGCCAAAGCAGGTAGAACTAAGCTCCTGCCCGCACAGCAACGATTACCTCTGCGCACCAGCATCCAGGTTAATAGTCAGGCTCACCTTGTCCGAGCCTGCCGTGTCCAGCATACGCCCATGCCCGAGGTGCGAGCTTGGCAGCTTCAACTTCGTGCCGTTGAGGGTTAGCGTGAGGGTCGAGCCAATTGGCAGGCGAGCTACCTTCAAGAATATGCCGCTTGCCTGCTGCTCCGCAGGCAAAGGCAAGACCGACAATTCCAGGCTTACCCAATCCTCGCCCTCTTTGTGCGCGCTATCCAGGCTCCAACCATCCACGGCAGCCGCCCTGCCTGTGTGCCAGTCAACGAATAGCTGTCCCGTTCCTAGCAGCGCCGCCGTTGGCACCACCTGGGGCCAGCCGTGCTCGCTGTCGGTGCGGCCCCACAAAGGCATCCCACGGCGGTAGTCACCTCGCTTAGTGAAAAAGGTGTTGTAGTACCAGCGCGTGTTGAGCAACTGCTCAGACTGCTTCAAACCCTCCTTTTCCTGTATGGCCCAGCGCCCGTCGAGGGTCCACCTGAGCGACTCGGCCCCCGCCTGCGCGCACACCTGATCGTCCGCGTAGAGGCCGTAAAGCAAGAGGCATGGCGAAGAGGAGACCGGGTCGAGGTGCTGGTTCTCGGGCGAGACGATGCTGGAGCCGAAGGTGGATATGCCCATACGAGCCGCGTCGCTCTCTGTGGCGAAGGTGCTGATAGAGTAGACCATCGTGTAGCTCAGCAGGTTGCCCGCCGCCACCTCGGCGTCGTGGAGATAAGTCGGCGATGCTGTAAGCTCGTAAAGCTGGATGCAGGCGTCGAGCGCAGCTATGGCTGCCTCACGGTCGGGGGTGGAGGCGTCCAGTGTGCCACCGGCAAATACCCCCGCACGCACCATCCCCGCGAAGGCCAGGCTGTAGGCGTCCTCTGCGGCCTGAAGGTACGATTCTGCCGTCCGGCTCGCGCGGTCATACATCAGGCGAGCACAATCGCAGAACAGGGAGAGGGCCGCGCCCGTGCCGCCCGCGAAAGGATCAACAGCCTCGCCCGTCCGCCTATAGCGCGAAGAATAGCCGCCTGTGGGCAGCGGGTGCTCCAGCAGCCAATCGGCGATACCCAGGGCGGCCTCTTCCCAGGCGGTCACGTCTGAAGAAGCATCACCACCCATGCGTGCGCGGCCGCCGGCCGCCAGGAGGGAGCGGGCTTCGGTCGCCACGCGTATGGCATCGAACGCCTCGTCCCGCGTAATGGTCAGGTTCTCGTAATCGCCATAGTCGCGCCAGCCAAAGAAGTAGCCGTCTTTGTCACAGGCAGGGTAGAGTATCCCTTCAGGACTACGCCCCTCCCTAACCCAGCGAGTCATCGCGCCTCTTGCCTGCTCCCGCAGCCTCTGCAACTCTTGTACAGGCAAGGGAGGCGTGGCGCAATCGAGGGCCAGACTAGCATAGTTGTAGGTAGTGGCGGCCATCAGCAGCGACTGCTCGACAAAGCCGAGCATAGCCGTGCCCGAGCCCTCCGGCGACTCGTATTGCCCACCCCCTATGTGGCGGTTGAATAGGCGCGCATTGAACCAGCGTATATGCTGGCCCGCGTTCCAGAAGAGCGAGGATGTAGCAGGCGCTTTGTTAGCGGAGTAGGCAAGCCGCCAGAGATACCGGGCTGCAGCGCCATAGTCTTGTCCCAGAGAGACGGGGCGGCACCAGAGGTAAAGCGCCTTCTCCAGGGTGTCTCCTGGTTGCCAGGTCGTTTCAGCATTCTCGCCCTCCACGAAGAGGTTCTTCGCAACGTAGGCATCAGGGCCGCCTGCATCGTGTCCATACTCGCGCTGCGGGTAGCGAAAAAAGAGGCGCAAACCTGCCTCCTCTCCTTCCTCGTCCTCCTTGCCTTCTACACCCTCAGCACCCTGCACATCAGCTATATCCCCAGTGCCCGCGTCCGCTGCAATCTCAGCACCCGCACCCATCAGGTGCGGCGCACCCGCCACAGCCTCTCTATCCCTTGAATCTCCCATAGCCGGCCCGCCATCCATATCCGCCACGCTGCGGCCCTCGCCAACAACAGGCTCTATGCCGAGCGAGTAGAGAAGCTCGGGCTGCGCAGGGTTTGCGGCCTCATCTGCGGCGAAATAGCTCCAGGTGGCGTCCGGCGCGTAATAGTGAATGGCGGGCTGGGCAAGCCTGTCTGCTCGAAAGGCGAAACCACGGCTGGGGTCGGGGCGCGGGAAGAGGCCGGTGCCGTAACTGTTGGCGGCGTAATGGATGCTCGGCAGGTCGACGCGCTTGGGATCGCTCTCAACACCTGGAAGAGTGACGTTGTGCATGAGAGCGCCCGTAAATGGCGCGCCGGCGAAGCTTACCCGCCAGTGTAAACGTACAGGCTCGCCTTCCTCGGGTAAGTCCACCTCAACAGAGAAATGTACGCGTGCATCACCTTGTCGCGCCTGCCCTGTGATGTGCAAAATGCCGCTTCTGCGTGTAACATCGTCCCAGCACCACTGGTATACGCTGTTGCCCGCTATAAGGTTAAGCGGCTCGATCACAGCAGAGGCG
>JALYYZ010000036.1 GCA_030945985.1 Chloroflexota bacterium | reverse complement strand
TTGTTTATTCTCCTCTAGTCCATGTTGCAGGCAGTTGCTTCTGAGCTTATAATGGGCAAACAAAGGCGAACAATAAACGAGGCTAGTTGGCGGTTGAGGCTCGTGCGGCGCACGTGCCGCGAAGGAGAAGAGAAATGGGTGTTATAGGTAAGACACTGAGATTTGTGGTCGGGCTGACGTTGGGTGCGGGCGTAGGGGCAGCCGCCGCTATGCTGGTAGCTCCTCAGTCGGGCAAAGTCACCAAAGAGCAGATCCAGGGGCGCGTCAATGAGATGATGAAAGCAGCCAAGAGCGCGCAGCGAGGCCGCGAGAAGGAACTGCAGGACTACTGGGAACAAGAGATAAACGTCAAGTATAAAGAAGACGAAGTTAAGAAGGATAAATAAAGAAGAGTGGGGCATCGCCCCACTCTTCTTTATTTAGAGGAGAGAAAAGTTATGTTAGCTGGCTACAAGAGCGCGCTGCTCCGTCGCGGCAGGATAGATCATACGCGGCTCTCGGGCAGAGCGAGCATTGAAATAAAGCATTAGGTCCGCCTTACGAAAAGTATAGGTCTCGTCATCAACTTGCGCAGGGAGTTGCCGGTCGACCAGAGCTTCGCAAAGCTCTCCAAGTGTAAGTGTTCTGGGTCCGTTGGTAAAAATTGACGATTTCATAGTCTTCTCCTGCAAAGGTTCAACACCTTTGCCATGCGATAAACGCTTGTTCAACAATCAAAAAGCAGAAAGTATGCCATTGCTCAAGGTATAAAATCTTTCTTGAGTTTCCAACTCTCGCATAATATATACGAGAGACTGGGCACACCGGATATGGGCGAAAAGTCTCCAAAGCCCAATGACTTTTGGCTGCGGGCGCTCTCAAATTCTTGAGTGTGCTATTAAGAGAGCCTTCTATGGAGCTCCAAAGATGCATTTTCGCGCGCTACCTGCTCCGGAGCCTGCTGACAGCGCTAATGACTCTTCAGGCGACCTCTTGGGGCAGCGCGCTTCTTCCCAAGAACAAACAAATCAAAACACTGCGTGTTTTGATTTGTTTGTTCTTCTTTCAAAAGCTAAAAGATCCCTGGAAGTTGTGCGAAGTAGTAGTCATTCATCAACCATATGCTTCATGGACTAAAGAACGGCTAAGATGAGCTAAGATATGCTCCCTTTGTTTGCCGGCGACCCCTAGTGCAACTTCCAGCCACCCTTTGGAAAGAGCGCTTCTTTCCAGGAACACAGAAATCAAAACCTGTAAGGTCTTGATTTCTGTGTTCTATTTTCAAAAGCTAAAAGGTCCATGAAGCCGCACTAGGGGAAGGGAAGCCCCTGTAAGTTGCGCTTTCCGAGTATTCGCATACTATAGCCGGTACTCGCCTCACTGAGTGGTATAATTAACGGAGGACGGACGGTGCCCCACCCTGTGTACCTGAACAGCAAATCACAAAGAGGCGCTGGACAGAAAACAACAGCCTGCGGATTGTATAACGCCGGCACCATGAGCCTGGAAGACCAGGCAACTGCGATGGAACAGCAGGATATATTATGTTGATTTCAGTGCGTAAGAGCTTTCGGGACTTAACACGACGAAGGCTGCGCTCATTTCTCACGATAATAGGCATTGTCATAGGTGTGGCCGGTATCGTGGCGATTACCTCCACCTCTAAGAACATGGCCGGCGCACAAGCGGCAGCGTACAACAATAACTCTCAACAAGATATGCGCTGGTGGCTGTCAGGCGCGCCCGGGAGCACAGTGAACGCGATCCGACAGGTGCCAAACGTCGCACAAGCCGACTTACGCGCCACATTTTACAGTAAGTGGTATGCAGCGGGGGCCTGGAGTGACATCCTATTCAACGGGATACCTGATTTCCAGGACATGCAAGTCAATCGTATTGACCTTGTAGAGGGGCGCTGGCCGGTGCGCGGCGAGGTTGTGCTAGAGGCATCCGTCAAGAGTGTAGCGCCCGTGGCCATCGGTGATGATATTGTATACCGAGCAGGGCCGGGCAACCAGTCGAGGCATCTGCTGGTGGTTGGGTTCGCCCGCTCTCCCTCCTACCCTGCCGCCTCCGTCCTCGGCACGTCGGTGGGATACACCCTGGATACCGAAGTTCGGAAAATGTATGGGTCTGACGGCGACAACCAGATACTCGTAAGGCTGAACGATTTCTCAGCCGCAGCTCGCGCAGATACACGACGCGAAATCGAGCGCACTTTCAGCAAGCGTAACCTACAGTTCGGATCGTACTGGGAGCGCAACCCCGATGACTACGTGGGCAAAAAGCAGCTTGACGCGCTGGTGGCGCTGATGACGGTATTCTCTATTGTCGGCCTGATTATCTCTTCCTTCCTGGTAGCGAATACGCTGTCTGCGGTGATCTCCGAGCAGATGAGCGAGATCGGCGCGATGAAGGCGATCGGCGCCACCAGCGGTAAAGTGGTAGGCATATACGTTGTAGCAGGTCTCATGTACGGCGTCGTGGGCACCGCGCTCGGCCTTATACTGGGAGTGCTGGGCGGCTTTGGGCTCCTGAGTTACCTGGGTGGCCTCTTCAATCTACAGATCAACAGCATAACTGTCGATCCCCTAGATATCCTGCAAGGCGTGGGTGTAGGCGTGGGTGTGACGGTACTCGCCGCCCTGCTACCGGCGTGGAGGGGAACCTCCCTCAGCGTAAGACAGGCGCTGGAGAGCTATGGAATAAACGCTACATACGGGCAAGGGTGGCTAGATCGTCTGGTGAAGAGGTGGAGCAAGCTTCCCAGGGTGCCCGCTATGTCGGTGCGCAATCTAGCCAGGCGCAAGGGGCGCAACCTCGTGACAGTGGCTGCAATAGGTCTTGCAACTGCCGCGTTCCTGGCGGCTCAGGGCACATCAGCCTCCGTCGATTCCTCGATCAGTCACGCTTATGACGTATTCGGCGCCGACGCGTGGGTCTGGTTCCAGCAGCCTGTGGGTCAGACGTTCGCTGCCACCTTGAGGTCGGTACCGGCAGTGCAACAGGCCGAAGCGTGGGCGTCGTCATCAGCATCCGTGGCAGACACCAGGGTTACCATGTGGGGTATGCCCCCAGACACAGCTTTGTACAGATATCCGTTGACGCAGGGCCGGTGGTTCACGGCGAGCGAGCCCGATGTGGCTGTGCTCTCAACGCGCTTTGCCGAGAGTCGCAAGCTCGTGACGGGCGACGGCTTTACATTGACGGTCGGCGGACAAGATAGACAGATGCAGGTGATAGGGTTGGTGAACGACAACGCCCAGGGCTTGCAGTCGAGCGCGAAGGGCAAAATCTTTGTGCCCCTGGACACGGCTGCGCGGCTCATGCACCGGAGTGGCGCGGCAGACTTCTTCGCTATAAGGCTGGACGCGCACGATGGGCAACATGTGGAAGATGTGCTCGCGCAGATCGAGAAGAAATACAAGAGCCTCTCGCCCGGCATGCTAGCTGCCTACGCCGATAAGAACAGCAGTCTGGAGGCAAGCAAGATCCTTAGCGTACTGCTCTATGCAATGACAATAATTGTGGGCACCATCGGAGGCATAGGTATAGCAAATACCCTTACCCTCAACGTGCTCGAGAGACGGCGCGAGATCGGTGTTATGCGCTCGCTGGGGGCCGGCAACAGGCATTTGATAGAGGCATTCCTGACCGAAGCAGTGCTGATGGGTGCGGCCGGCTTTGTGTTTGGCATCGTGCTAGGCTATCCATTGGCCTGGGGCCTGGTAAACTTGTTGTCCGCCGTACTTTTCCCACTCAACTTCGTCTTTCCACCGGCTATGGTAGGCAGCGCTCTCATCTTCACGATGTTGCTGACGGCACTAGCCAGCATTGGGCCTGCGCTTGGAGCGGCCAGGATGAAGGTAAGCCACGCACTAAGATATGAGTAGGACAGCCACGCTACATCAGCTCCCTACACGTGTAGCAACAGCAATCGAAGATGAGGAGTGACGATGCATGATCCATATAGCAACAACAATATGCATACGTAAGGGGCGTTCTGCGACACAATTGTAACGAGAAAATGGAGATATAAAGAGATATGATTGTTAAGGATAGAGATGCCACTACAGCAACTGACCAGGGGCACCCGCAGGCCAACGGGAACGGTGATCGGGATGGTCACACAGTCAATGACCTGTCGACCATGCCACAACAGATGCTCTATAACGGTGGTGCGGTCACACCCGCTAGGCGCAGGGGAAGGCTTATAGTGCCCCTCCTGCTGTTGGCAGTTCTGGCTGCGGGCGTAGGATACTTCCTGCTCAGCCCTTCAAAGGGTGTAACTACAACGACGGTACACAAAGGCACGATCGTCTCCTCGGTACAGACCACCGGCAAACTGGAAGCGGCAAAGAGTGCCAGGCTCGTCTTCAAATCGTCAGGGCTGGTAACGCGAGTGGTCGCCCAGGTAGGAGATAAAGTAAAAGCAGGCGATCTGCTCGCTGAAACCGATACAGCAGCATTGCAAAGAGAATTAACGGGAGCTAATGTCCAGTTGCAGATCAGCAAGTTGAGGTTACAGCAAGCGAAAGAGGGTGTAAAGCAATCTGACGTCGACGCGGCCACGGCAGACCTCAACGCAGCGGTAGCGCAGTTGGACCAGTTGAAGGCAGGCAGCAGATCACAGGATATCACTGCGGCGCAGGCTAAATTCGAAGAAGCAAAGGCAGCACGCGACGGGGCATTGGCTACAGCTTCCAACGCAAGGGAGCAAGCGCGCCTTACCCTCGCCCTTGCGCAAAATGCCCTCAAGAATGCGCAGGATCTTTACTCACGAATAAAGGCTGACAACGCAAAGACAAGCTCAGCCAACCTCACTAGCGACCAGAAGCTAGCGCAAGACAAGGCCGAGCGCGATGTGCAGGACGCCCAAAGTAAAGTCAGCCAGGCGCAATCGGGCTACGATACGGCCAAACTAAACGAGATTGCCCAGAGAAGTGGCGCTGACGCGCAGCTAAATGACGCCCAGGCTCTACTCGACAAGGTAAAGCAGGGCCCTACACCACAGGATATTACAACAGCCCAGTCGAAGGTAGATGCGGCCAGAGCAACCCTCTCCAAAGTGAAGGCGGGGCCCACCACGACGGACCTCGCCATTTTGCAGCAGGGAGTGGAGCTGGCGCAGGTGGGTGTGGATAAGGTCAACGCTATGCTCGCCGACTCGCGATTGATTGCGCCATTTAGCGGCACCATCCTCTCCATTGACCTGCACCAGGGCGAAACAGCGCCGGGCATGCAGACCGTGGCGACAATCGCCGACACAGCTTCCTTACGCATCAAGGGTGATGTTGACGAAATAGACGTTGGCAGAGTGACAGCAGGCCAGCCCGTGACTGTGACCCTGGACGCCTATCCAGGCGTAAAGCTGCCCGGCAAAATAGAGTCGCTAGCCCCCGGCGCTACTTTGAAGGGGGGCAGCACAGTTTATCAGGCTACTATTAGCTTCACCGCTACCGAAGGTGTGGTGCCACGCGAGGGTATGGCGGCCAACGTTGATATCACAGCCCAGCGCAAGGACAACGTTTTGTTATTGCCTAATCAGGCGTTTGAAAAAGTGGGGAGCAAGCAATTTGTCTCGGTGCGGTCGCCGGGTGGCAGTACAAGCAAGGTTGAGGTGGAGACCGGGCTGAGTAACTCTACAGAAACTGAGGTGATCTCGGGTGTGAGTGACGGCCAGGTGATAGCGCTCAAGTAGCTCCGATCAGGTAGCGATTGATGCGTAATCCACGCTGGTTTTTGCTTAGCAGGGCCGACTACCCAGGCAAATCGTCTCTGGTTTTGTGGCCGCTTAGTGGGTTATGCATCAATCGAAAGTAGCGCGCAGGTAAGCAATTGATGAAAAAGCAGTGAATGAGGAGCCGAAGTCAGCAGTGACAGTGCGGAGCCTTCTCCACGGCGGGCAACCCCTCGAGGGGGCTGTGGCTTTGGCGGGCGAAACGAGGCTCGACGAAAGTGTAAGCTGGGCGATCTCCCTACGCCCTTATCCGCCTGCTTTCCCGAAGCTAAGGGGTGGGGAGCTAGCCCTTGTGGCTGCGGAGCATCTTGCCCGCCTGGACCCTCCGGCAACACTTACCAGCGTAGTGCAATATCTCGCCTCCAAGTCTGCATCTGGTATAGCCGTGCGCGGCAGGGTGGAGCATTCCGCTATCGAGGCCGCCAGAGAGGCACACCTGCCTCTGCTCAGACTACCCGACAGTGCGCAACTTCACGACATCGAGCAAGCTGTTATTCGAGAGTGCGCCTTGCACCTCGCTCGCAAGGAGGTCCAGCCGGTAGAACGGCCGGGTGCGTGGATAGAAGAGTTGCTTGAAGGACGGATCGGGTCAGAAGAGGAGGCAACAGAGAGGACGGCGAGGCACGGTATAACACTGCTAAGTAGCTATTCAGTGGCGTTCGTGGTCAGCTCTGAACAAGCAGTCCTTGTCCATCTGGCCGTCGAGACGCTGCGCCCAGCCCCAATTACTCACAGCGTACCAGGCGGGCTTGCTCTCTTTGTGCCGCCCCAGAGTGAAGAGGGTCTATTCAGTATACTGCGACAGGCACAGACGCCCAGCGGTTTAGGCAGCGAGAGGAGCGTATTGCAGGCCAACATCTCACTGGAAGAGGCGCGAGCAGCGGCAACTGTATCGGAGCGGCTCCGCAACTGCGCCCCCACGCGCTACGCGGAACTGGGCGCAGACAAGTTGCTGGTTCTGATGCTGAAAAAGCAACCTGATGAGTTGAAAAGGTTCGCGATTGACACAGTTGGCG
>JALYYZ010000008.1 GCA_030945985.1 Chloroflexota bacterium | reverse complement strand
GGGCCGCACACCTGCGTCAGTGGGAGTGAGGGCGACCAGTGTTGTCAGGCCAATACCTCGGCGCAACGCTAGCAGCGTCTCGTTGGTGCGACTGAAGTAGTCGGCCACCTCTCGGCCCAGGAAGGCTGCCGTGGTCTCTACCTGCTTGACCATCTCTTCGGCTGCGGGCTTTTGCGGGTGCAGCTTTGCCTTCGGCACAGCTTGCAGAATGGCCTCACGCAGTCCAGGCTTCGTCTCTAGGAGCGCATTCAACTGTACGCCAAGCTCGATAATCAGCAACTCGATCTCTTCTTCAAGCTCCCGACGCTCAGCAGGAGCGCGCTGGCTCTTCTCCGTGTTCATTTGAGAGAGTTGCCGCGAGTCGGCCAGCAGCACGCTCAAATCGCGGCTGGTCTGCTCGCCGCGTTCCATAGTGGCGCGCAAGCTGTCGACCTCGCCCGACAACCTGCGTGCGTTCTCAGCGACAAAGCGCATCTCGGAGGCTTGAATTTCAGAGAAAGAGAGAGCGCCCCCGCCCGTTTGCACGGTAGCAAACGCCTGCGAACGCAACGTGCTGATGTGCTCACGCTGGTTCTCAAGCAGCCTCTCGATCTCTTCGTTGGCCTGAGAGGCAATGCGACGTAGCCTGCCTACCTCTTTGTCGGTAGTGTCAAATATCCTACTCAGTAATTTAATCATGATTCTGTTCCTTCTACTGGAAAGCGTGGGACCCAAGACACAGAAGGTACAAGACCCTCCGTACGCAGGCTGCCTTCTTTTATGCCTTTAGTTCAAAGTGGTTAGCCATTCCCAGAGCCTTGACCGCGCCTTCGAGCCCCCTGATGAACACTCCTGGATCCATGGACACAGCCACATTCTCGTCCCGCTTGATAGCGGGAACGGAGCCAAGAGCAGAGGCAACCAGGTCACTATAGAGACGATCAGCAAGCTGCATGGCCTCTTTAACGTTGGGTAATGACAGGTCTGTCAACATAGCGGTGTAAGGCGCGTACGCGTCCTCGTTGAGTAGACGGATATTTGCTATCTGCACGGCAATATAGACGCGACGCGTTTCTTCTTTCTCTCGTTCCAGTATCTGCGCTGTAAGGGCCGCAAGTCGGCCAAGTACAGCCTTCAGGAACTCCGATGCGTCACCGCGTTCGCCAAGTGTCGCCAGCAATTTATTATGCGTACGCTCCGATAGGTACCTGTTGAACATGCTTTCCGAGCCCACGAGCATCTGAGCGAGGTCGAGGCCCCACTTACGCTGCGCCTCATAGAGTTGCGAATTGAGGCTTTTGAGCCGCGCAGTTACCCACACATGGTCTGCAACGGTCATCAAGTAGGACATCAAGGGAAGCATACCTTCGTGGTCACGTGAACCAGCTTTGACGGCCAACTGAGGCGGTCGCTGACCCAGGTGGGCCTCAAAGTGCAGTAGCTTGTGCAGGATAATGCCCACAAGGGGCCCAGGTCCATCTTCGCCTGCGTCGCCGAGAAGAGGGTTGTACTCGACGATCACGCCCCGTACCCCCGCCTTGAGGTCAACCAGTGTGTCGTTGGAGGGGCGCAAGTAAACATTTTGCCCCCATGCGCCGGCCATAGTGAGCATCAGCCGGTTGAACTCTTCATGTACTTCCTGGGGAAGAGCCTTGTTCTCACTGCCAATCCTAGAGAGCAAGAAGCGCAAGGTATCGACACCCACGCGGCAGTAGCGGCAAGGGTCAGTCTGATGGCGAGTGATGTCGAGCGTTATCCAGCCGGGGCAGCCGGTTGTGGCGCATTTAACGATACGCGGTAACGGCAATTGTATAGTCTGTTGTGTGCCTTCAGTAGGCATAATAGAGACAAACTCCATAGTAAATAGTAACGGCAGGCACTATGCCTGCATGTTTCATTTTACCGTAAAGGTCACACCCACTGCCACTATGTACGGAAGATGGACACACACTGTTGCAATAAATAGAACAGAACCCACGCCCAGGATAGACAAGGGCCCAACTGCACCCACTCAGCTGGGCCTTTGCCTTGGAGACTTTGTCTATCCAATACTCTCCCCTACTTGCGCTTGCGCGGTGTAGCCTTCGACGCAGTCTGCTTGGCATTCCCCTTGGCCTGAGTTCGTGTGGCAGGCTGCGCAATAGGAGTGCTCGTTTTGGGGCCGGTAGCACGAGCAGAAGCTTTAGCTGCAGAACTGGGTATATACTGCTTTGCGCGCTGTGTCCTGGCGTACTTGTCTACCTCCTTCGGATAGGCGGTGCGATACCAGTAGAAAAAATAGGCAGCAGAGCCGATGGCGAGCAGTAGCCACAGGTATAGCCAGACGCGCAGGTTAAAGAAATCGAGTTGCACAACCCTGACTAGCAGGAGCAAGAGGCCCAATCCAGCCAGCCAAAGCCCTACCTGACTCCAACGTGCTACCGCTCTAAAGAGAGGAGGATTGGAGCGTTTCCATGATTTGCGTCGATAGAAGTAGAGGTAGGCGCTAGCGGCAAAGAGCGCAATGATAAACGCGAGACAAGCCCACGCGAATGGGCCCAGGACGTTTGGCGCGGCTGCCGGGCTGAGGAGGAAGTTTAGATCAAAAGGGTTCAACTGCATGCTGGGTGCGGGCGTGGCTGTGGGAAGAGGCGTCAACGCCACAGTTGCGCTGCCCGTGGCCCCCGTAGTTGTAAGCACAGCACTGACGGTTGGAGTTGTGCCGGTTACGGCCCTGGTAGTGGTAAGTACCGTGCGCACCGTCGGAGTTGTCCCTGCGGTGGCAACCTGAGCGGGGCTCTGCGACGTGAAGGAGAAGAAACTGTTCAACAAACGGGGATCGGCGTGATAATCGGGGTGGCTATGCGACCCACCGAGAGCCAGGGCCAAGAGTAATCCGGGCACTAAAGCAAAGTGCATAAGAAAGTTGCCTCCTGATGTAGTGTGTAGAGTGCCTGCCGGGCTGCATAGGGCAGGCGGAAGCGCGCTACATTATAGCAAGCCTGGAAGCAACGGGCAAACAGCCTGGGAGACGAAACATAGAACAGCGCAGCGAATGCAGCTAATAGCGAGTTGCTGGGACTGATTGTTGACATATGGGTGTATACTAGGTACTGGTATATAAAGGTTAGCCAATGGCCTGTCAGGGTCTGAAAGCGTGTTGCCCATGAGATTTGATAGGGATGTTCCCCTCTTTGAGCTTGATTATGCCGTTGTGGATGTGGAAACAACGGGCCTTTCCGCGCGCACGGGCGACCGTATCTGCGAGCTAGCCGTGGTGATGGTACATAAAGGGCAGATAGTTCGCAATATGCAGACTCTGGTCAATCCGGGTCGTCCAATCTCC
>JALYYZ010000446.1 GCA_030945985.1 Chloroflexota bacterium | reverse complement strand
GACCACGCCGATCCAGGTGCTGCGCCAGCCACGGGTCACCCCGGCTGCCAGCACCAGCGTCACCGCCTCGACGACTTCAACTGAGCTTGCGAAAAAGCTCGATAAGAAACCTACCCACCAATTCATTATTCCCTACCTCCTATCTCAATGACCTTATCATTATGCTCCTACTTCTATGTCCCTACTACCAGGCTGGGTCGATCATCGGAAGCTAGATATTCCTGGTTCTGCACTCTTTATTGTGTGCCTTGACTGTCTTCCTTGTCTATGTGCCTCTGACAAATCGCACGAAGTGTGCCTACAATGACGGGGAAGTAGACGGGGAAGTCTATAATTTGAGTTGCTGGAGAGTGTGATCTAATCGCTACGGACAATTACGTAGGCGAAAACAGCCCAATGACGTTTCTTTTCAGGTATAATTTATCAGACGTATTATATTTGAGGTGATATATACGTTCTTGTCTTGCCCACATTCCCTGTTGTAGCGTCTTTTCCGTTCCATTCCGGTGGCCCCGGTCAGGTTGCTCAGCACCTTTGGTTTCGCGACGGCGCGTGGTCGATCCGTCGATGAGCCGCCTCATGTAGGTTATTCCGTTCTTTTTCGCTCTCATTTCTCTATTCGTCCTTTTGAACCAAGCCGCCGCAGCAGTTGTGTAATCATAAAGCAACGCGCGATCTAGAGTTGTAGGTATCGCTTATGGAGACGGATTTCGACAGGTTTGCCAGGCTACTAAACGGACGCATAAGGCAGACCGGTGCCTTCCACACGGACCAGGTGGATCTGGACGACGACGCTGCTCAGCTAGAGGAGATCCTATTGGAACCACTGCTCTCATCTTCTACGGCTTCTACGGCACCGCACGCTGACACCGAACTGGTGCGCCGTATACAGTGGGGTGACATGTCTGCGTTCGAGGCGTTGTTCCTGAAGTATCAGGGCCACATCTACCGGACTGCTTACGCCATCACGCGCGACGCCGGTGCCGCAGAGGAGGTCTTACAGGATTGTTTCTACAAGACCTATCTAAGCATAATGAACATCACGGGCGAAGGATCTCTTTCGCCCTGGCTGCACCGAGTGGCTGTGAACCTGAGCTGCAATGCGATCAAGAAGCGGCGCATACGCGTTGAGCCTATAGACGAAACAGCCGAGGCTAACTACGCTACCGAGCCTCATCACTCTCCCGAGGCTATTGCCGAGCAGTCGGAACTGCGCGTAAGGATGCGCGATGCGATCAACGCTCTGCCGCTGAAGCACAGGGTGGTAGTTACGCTCCATTACTTACAGGATTTTTCATTGCCTGAAATTGCCTATATACTTGACGTCCCACTGGGTACGGTGAAGTCTCGGCTCCACCACGCCCGCAAGGCGTTGCGCGTCCAGTTGGAAGGTCAACATACCGCACAGGGGGCCGCTTATGATCCGGCGTATTAGAGTACTTGCCAATGCTATCCGAGTCGATCTGGTCGATGGAATCAGGATCGGGTTCAACGATTTTGCCGGCTCCAATGAAAGCCAGTCCGATAACGATCCAGCCCTTGACGTACTTGTACGCCATGCTATGGTCTCGTCCGACTCAAGTGAAGCCGACACGGGTAAGGTATGGAAGAAGCTGAGTGGTAGAGTGCGTGGGCCGTTCGGCCAGATAGCCGTTGAAGGCCCCAACATTTCGATTGCTGAAGCGAGTTGCATGCAGGGTCTGCCTGCGCCTTTCTCTGTGGGTACACATACCATCGACGCAGCCTCCGGTCAGATGTCTGCCAGGGAAAAGACCATCTCCACACTCCTGTGGAGTCCGAGGGAAGAGTTAAGCTTTAGATAAAGATAAATATCAAAGGTCCGGGGACGGTACACAGCCGTCCCTTTTGCGTGCAGAGTAGCCGTCAGTCTCCATAATTGCGAGCCTCTTATGGCCGGTCGCCTGCATATCGAGCCATTGGTAGAGCCACAGGCATTTTACACAGATGCAAGCGTTCCCGAACGCTACTCTGTTGCTTACTGCACCGTACATGCGTGATAGCTGTTATAATTGACTGGAGATGACGTCACGGGAATAGAAGATTAGATCATACCAGTAGTTTGAGGAACGAATGACAGCTATTGAAAATAGAGGCGATAGATATAACGGCACCGAAACAGGGGTGAATAGCAGCACGGGCGCAGGTACGGGGAGCGATGTACAAGTAATAGATGTGCGTGGTATTGCTGCCCGCCTTAGCGACAACGTCGGGCAGGTAATAGTCGGCAAGCAGAGTGTGGTAGCGCAGACGTTGATCTCGGTGCTCTGCCAGGGCCATGTGCTGGTTGAAGACGTGCCGGGGGTTGGCAAGACGATGCTCGCGAAAGCGATAGCCCGCTCACTCGGCTGTACTTTTAAGCGCATACAGTTCACGCCTGATTTACTGCCCAGCGATGTCACGGGCGTCAGCATATACAACCAGAAGAATGGAGAATTCGAGTATAGGCCAGGCCCCGTGATGTCGCAGATAGTGCTGGCCGACGAGATAAACCGCGCCACGCCAAAAACCCAGTCGGCCCTGTTGGAGGCCATGGAAGAGAGGCAGGTAACAGTAGACGGTGTGACATATCCTCTGCCCAGACCCTTTACAGTGCTTGCTACCCAGAACCCTATCGAGTACGAAGGAACATTCCCCCTGCCCGAGGCTCAGCTGGACCGTTTCTTGTTGCGCATCTCTCTTGGCTACCCTGGTCGTGCTGAGGAGATCGAGGTGCTCAGCAGGCAGC
>JALYYZ010000420.1 GCA_030945985.1 Chloroflexota bacterium | reverse complement strand
CTCCAACCAGGCGACCCTACGGCACCCAAAAGTATCTATTTACCGCTGCTGCCTTCCGGCCCTGACGGGGTTCATAGGCTCCTGCCGCGTAGGACCCGATCTTCAACGCCACTTAGCAAATGTAGTCCCACAGTGCCGGACCTCGATAGGGAATTCAACCCCGCTGTAGCGGATTGCGGGTGCAGGGCACCGCTAGTTCCCCGTCTAGCACGACACCTAATCTTACGCTATTGCCGGCATGTCTGTCAACCTCAGCATGGGCCGTGCTCCGGTACAGAGTCCATACCTCGCCGTTCGATAGTGCCTCCGCCTATCACTCTATCATCCATGTAAATCACGGCGGCCTGTCCGGGGGTGACCGCGCGTTGTGGGGTATCAAACTCTACCCTTATGCGCCTACCATCGAGAGGTGAGACGGTGGCTGGCACTTCAGCGGCGCGGTAGCGGATCTTTACGTTCGCGCGGAAAGGCTCAGCTGGAGCTTGCCCACTCGTCCAGTGCATATCGTCTGCGGTAAGGGCATCCGACCGCAGATCGCTGTCTGTGCCAACTACCACGACGTTCTCTTCGGGACGCAGTTCGGTTACGAAGTATGGCTGCGCGCCCAGCGCGCCCAGCCCCTTGCGTTGGCCTATTGTATAATTCGGCACTCCCGTATGAGTACCTACTGCCCGGCCGGCAGTATCTAGCATAG
This sequence comes from Chloroflexota bacterium, assembly GCA_030945985.1. Lineage (GTDB taxonomy): Bacteria > Chloroflexota > Chloroflexia > QHBQ01 > JADMIH01 > JADMIH01. The sequence goes on along the minus strand of JALYYZ010000420.1, from coordinate 24,181 downwards.
CGCCGGGGCGAGCCATACCAGGAGATACTTTTTCCAGGAAGCCGCGATAGTTGTTGCTTGGGATGAAGCATATCTCCTGGCTATCCGGCTTATCCGCAGTGACCAGGTTGCGCTCCGCCGACATCTCACGCACATGCGTCTTTGCGTGCTCTCCCAGCGGGAGTAGTAATTTGCTCAGTTCGTCCTGACCCAGGTGGTAAAGAACGTATGACTGGTCCTTTGTGGGGTCAAGAGCCCGGCGTAGTGCATATCTGTTCGCAGTCTCATCATAAGTGATACGTCCGTAGTGCCCTGTGGCGAGGTGGTCAGCGCCGAGTTGAGCGGCTCGCTTCAGCAACGAATCGAATTTGACATAACGATTGCACATGAGGCATGGGTAGGGCGTACGCCCCCTGGAGTATTCGGAGATGAAGTTGTCGATAACTGTCTTACGAAAATCACCCTCGAAGTCCAGCACGTAGAATGGAACACCCAGCTCGTAGCAGACCATTCGTGCATCGTCGACATCGTCCGCCGAACAGCAGCCCTTATTGAGCTTGCCCGATGCGCCTGTCTCCTTGCTCTGCGCGTGCAGGTGGTGCAGGCGCATATGCACGCCGATCACTTCATAACCCTGCTCCATGAGCAGGGCTGCGGTGAGGGAACTATCCACCCCGCCACTCATTGCTACAACGACCTTACGATTAGTCATTCTCTGTTGCTATACTCCTGATTCGTTGAAGCTTAGCTGCTGCGGAAGATGGTTGCTACTCTGCCGAAGTCTATACGCGCGCCGTCTTCCAGCCGTTCACGGACATGAGCCGGCAGTCGCTGCCCGTCGAGCTTGGTATAGTTGGTCGATTGAAGATCTTCGACAAAGTAGTCGTTGCCCAGGTGTAGCAGGCGGGCGTGGCGACGGGATACTCCACCTTCTTCGCCACCGTAGGGCGTAAGATCTACATCAGGGAAGATACCGCTACTTGGGTCCTCACGCCCTACCGTGATCTCTTCGTGATCGGGGAGAGACATCTCTGAGCCCGTAGAGATTACAACCAGCCGAGCGTTCGGCGCGACGCTCTGGTTTGTTGTTGCCCCCGAAGTACCCCCGGTGCCTGACGGTACGGGTGTAGCTGCCGCCATGGGAGATGGTGCTGAAGTTGATTCCATACTCTGCCCACCAGCCATGGCGGCAGGCGACCCCGCTTCCGAAGCCGGCTCAGGGGTTGGCCTATCGGCTTGCACAGGTGCCGGCGCTGCTTCTTGGGGGCGTGCATACTGCGAATATTGCGGCTCAAGGGAAGGGGAAGCTTCCACTACCTGGCTAGCCGGTGGTGAGTAATACTCCTGTTCGGCTGATGATCCTGATTGCTGGGGATCGGCTTGCAGACTCTGCCCTTGTGGTTGCGCGGAGGAAGTTGCTTGCCCTGTGTTTGAATAGTCATGTGCTGGGGAAGAAGCCATGCCGCTGGGGGTCATGCTCGATGAAGAAGCTATTCCGCTGGAGGCCATGCCCGCAGAACTATCTGCGTGGCTTGCCGGCGAGCCTGTAGATATACTCTGCAAAAATTGTCGGAGCGTGGCGAGCGCCTGGCCAAAACCGAGCCAGTCGCCTCCCGACATTGACCGCTGAGCCTCGTCCAAATGCCCCAGGGCTGTGTTTGCCCAACCACCGTCGGTGCCCTGAGTTCCTTGCATTGGCGGAGCAGCAGATGTCGTGCCGGCCGCTATGGTATCTGCTGGAGACGCTTCTGCCTGCATGCTGGATGCCATCTCGGGGCTTGAAGATTCAGCCTCCTGGCCATCATCAACCATGTTATCCATCTGCGAATCGGCCTGGCTGCCCGCGTGATCACTCTCATCTACGACGGCGTGCTGCATACTGCCGTGCTCGCTGAAAATAGGCACGACGCCTGGCATCGGCTCCTCGATAGCCGCATCCTGGCTGTTGTCTACCGCTTCTTGCCGGCTGTCCATCTCTGCCTGTGCGTGCATGCCTTCATGTTGACTTTCGCTCTGGTCAGATTCCGGGGAGTGAGTTTGCACCGTATCTTCAGTTACAGGCAGATCCATGGCAGCTATGTCGGTCGCTTCGCTTGCATGACTGATATGCAGATCAGGTGTATCAATATCAGTGCCCGTATCGAGGCCCCCCGACATTTGTTTGCTCCCGGCAGGCATAGCGCTTTGAGCCTCGTCCGCTTGCTCCATCTCGGGCATGGGCATCTGGTCCATCTGCGCAATATGGCCGCCCTCATGCTCCATCGTGGGGGCTGCGGCGAAATGCTGGTCGCCTGTCTCTTCGGCGTGCATGCCATGACCATCGCTGCTAGTTATTTCAGGCATGCCCGCCATCTCTGCAGCACCTGCGCCGGCACCGGCTTCATCACTAGCCAGGCGCGCACCGCACTCGTCGCAAAACATATAATCGGGCGGGTTCTCATTTCCGCAATTTGGGCATTTCATCTTTGTTTCTCCTCTTGCCTGATTTGTTATAGTCCCGGTAACGGTATACGAAAGCCCGTCCGGTCAATCACCAGCCATGCAACCGTGCCTATTTCCGTAGCGAGCAGCAGCATTGCAACCGTCCAGCCCAGGGCCTGGCGCGCCCATGAGGGCCTGGCCATCACCCTCACATCTATTTGCTGGTCGCCCCCTGTGCTCTTCACAAGCAGCCTGCCTGTATTGAGCCTTTCGGCGGGAACCAGCAGGCGCACGTGCCATGCCCAGACCCACATCAGCCCCTCAAAGACTAGAAGCGCCCCGACTGCGCCTGCGGCGTAATAGAGCAGCATTTTGCCCACCGAACTGGCCACCAGGAAGAGCAGCCAAAACCAACAACCGATCAGCGGCAGCATCCTGCGTGTTCGCCCCCATATAATAGCGAATAGATTGGGTACTTGCAACTCCACCCGTCCAAAGTGGAGTTGGCGTTTGCGCACTTTGACCTCTACGGTCACCGCAGTGTCCTGGAAACGCTGCGGATTGTAGGCGATCCAGGGTTGGCTGGCCATCAAAGTACCCTCCACCCGCTCACCACCTGAGCTTCGCACCTGTATGCGCCGCATCGGCCTTATGTTCCAACGCGCTTCCCCCAGGTCCACCGTCCTATCGGATACCATCAGACGAGCCGCCTGCGACATGGCTGGGGGCTGCGCCTGGGGCGGCGATGCCTGTCGCTGCTGCTGTGGCGCCGGTGATGGTGATAGTGATAGTGATGGTGATGCCTGGTGAGGCTGTGCAGGCTTAGGGAACGTGTAAGGAACGGCATACGCCTCGGTGGGCGCGAGGCTGGAGGGGAGGATAGGAGCATGGGCCGCGAGGGGCACGGCTGTAACGCTTACACGGTTGCCGTTCACCTGTACTTCGCGTTTCGAGGGCGTTGACCTGGGCGTAATTGTCGCAGGCGCATTGCCAGGTTTTACTTCTCTCTCGTGCTGCCCTGCCTGTCTGCTTCTGGTCTGTGACTGCCTGCTGCGCTGAGGCGACGGCGGCTGTTGAATAGTTGGTTCGGTTTCAATCGCAGTGGCAGGGGCAGGGGAGGCGGGTTGGGCAGATGCAGTCGCCTTAACCGGCGTTGATGCCGGCGTGTGCGCAACGGGTTGGGCCGCCGCCTGCGGGGCTACTGGAGGTACCGGTTGAGGCCCAGCCTGAAGTGCCGGCTTTTGTGCAACTCTCTCGACTATTCTGGGCAGATCTATACCTATTGCATCTGCAAATGCCTTGATAGTCGGAAAGCGCCGCTGCGGGTCAAGAGATAGCGCTTGTTGTAATGCTGCCTCCATCTGTGGCGACACCGCAGGATTGAAGCGCCGCGCCGGAAGCCAGTTGAAAGGATTCAGGCTGGGATCCTGCCTTGTAAGCAGGTGGTGCAAAGTGGCGGCAAGGGCATATATGTCGGACCTCTGGTCTGTTTGGCCTTTGCCATATTGCTCGGGTGGGGCATATCCTGCTGTGCCGAATGCCTCGGTGTCGCGGCTCTTGCCGGCCCGGTGGAAGCGCGCGATACCGAAGTCTATCAGCTTGATCAGCTCGGTGCTCTCTACGAGCATAACGTTGGCGGGCTTGAGGTCGCGGTAAATAATAGGCGGGTCCTGCGAGTGCAGATATTGCATCACATCGAGCAACTGCCTGGCCCATACAGTTACCTCCTCCTGTGGCAAAAAGCCCGCAGAGCTATCAAGAGCGTTGAGCAGGGTCCGTCCCCTGATAAATTCCATCACCAGAAAATGTTTGCCAAGCTCATCGAACGTTTCTACAACCTGCGGTAAGTTGGGGTGGTGGAGGGTAGCCAGCATCTGGGCTTCACGCCGGAAGTCCGCTATGGCCTGGGTGCGTTCCGCCTGCGGAAGGGCTGCCGGGCTGATCTCTTTGACGGCCCAACGCGTCTCTGCGGAAGCGGTCGAATCGGCGCTTTCGTAGACCGCACCCATACCGCCCTGGGCCACTTTCCGCAGGATGCGATAGCGCCTTTTGAGTACTGTGCCGGGGGGTATATTGCCTGTTATCTCAGCTTCAATAGGGTTGCGCAGGGTGATAGGCTCTTTATGGGCGACACCGCTGTTTGGGCCATATTGCTGTGGTGTACCCGTTAGCCTGTAGCCGCAGTGTGCGCAGAAAAGGGAGCCTTGCCTGTTGCTGCGGCGACACTTTGGGCATACCGGGCCGTCTGCGTTTACGTTAGCCGGATTGGGCATCGGATGTGAATAGCTCGCTTGGGCTACGCCTTGCAGGGATGCACCGCAAAACGAGCAGTTTCTCGCATCGCCTGGATTACTTTTGCCGCAGACTGGACAGAACAACATGTCACTATCTTATACGACCGAGAGAGGCGCTTTGTTGCGGTTGCCTTCTCGATCCGGGTTATCTGGTTCATGTGGATAGCTTGCGAGTGGCATAGCGAATTTCTTTTGTGCCACTCTGTGACGCTTGGCCGCTACTCTCTATCTGTTCCGCCTCCAATTGCACTGTACGAGCAAGATCGGATTCCCCCACAGTGAGCAGCCTGGTGGCCGCCGCTCGTAGCTTCTGGGTGGCAGCAGCCGGGTTGCCTGCGGCCATATCATCGAGAGCCCGTGTTTGCAGCACGAAAGCGGTTACCCTCTCTACTATATTCATAACTGCGGGGTCGGGCTGCATAAGCTTGCCGCCGGCCACGTAGCTCACCACGATATCGTTGCCGACATTGGACACTCGGATCCCCGTGGCATCGCTATGACTCGCCTCGATATGGGCTACTCGGAAGGTTCCACCAGGGTGTGGAGGCACTATCAACTCCAGCAGTATGGCGTGAGGGTTTTTGGGGTCGAGGTCACCCAACGGCAAGCCGGCGACACGTTTGCCTGTACCTAGCCTTATAGGAGCTATAGCCGGGCGCACACGGTAGGCGCGCCGCACCTCCACCCCTGTGCTCAAGCGTACCTCCACCTGCACATCTCTAAGGCTGACCGCCTGCACCATGGCAAGCTCACTCGCGAAGGCGGGCGCTATCTCCTGCGGAGTTCGCGCAAAATAGGCGTTGCCCAGGCTTGCGTCGGCCATGTCGAGCAGGAGCTTTTCGTTGAACTCGGTGCCGATGCCCAACGTACTGACTGCTATCCCTGACTGCCTCGCCTGAGCTGCCAACCTTGCGACGTGCTCCGGCTCCTTTGTGAAGCCATCGGTCAACACCAGTACTCGACTGATTGCGCCTCTTGTGTGGCTGCGTGCGACTTCCTCGATACCGGCCTCCAAACCAGCAGCTATATCCGTCTCGTCACCCAGGCTGATTCCTCCAAGCTGCGCCACAGCCTCCAGGAGCCTCTGAGTATCGGAGCCGGGCAGCCCGCGTAGGAGCACTTCAGCGCGATCTGCGAAGCCAACCAGCGACACCGTATCTCGTGCCTCGAAATGGCGGGCAGCATCGGCAATCGAGCTTTGCACTGCGTCCAGGTTAGATGGAGCCTGTCTCCTGATAGCCTCGGGTATGTGGCTGAAGGTCCAGACATCTACGCCGTCCGATACGGTTTTGTTGACATGGCCCATCTTCTGCAGCTCCCTGAATTGGGCCTGGCTCAACACAGGTAGACGCATCGACTCACTTACATCCAGCACCAGGGCTATGTTCACCGGGGCCTCGAGAGGCTGCACGTTCTCGCCAGGGCTTATATCCACAAGCAAGTAGAGCAGCCTCGGCTCAGATGAAGTGGGCGAAGTAGGCACTGTTGCAATATTCAGCCTGGGGTTGAGTATGATATCGTCGGGCATCTAGACCTCTGACAACAATTGGTAGTGGCGGTGCTGGGTGCATTCTACCATCAGTTGAGCAAAGTGTGAAACTTTGCAGCATCGCTTTGCCCTGGATCAGCGGTTTAGCACTGCGGATATCATGGAGGTTACGGCCGGTGAGTTGTTTGGCACTCTGTATTCAGCGCTTCGGATTTGCTTCACCCTCCTCATTACCTCAGCTTCGCCGCCCGCTTTTTCCCAGTTGAGCACGATCTGCAGGCCCTGACCGTACAAATCTTCGCGCCTGAGCATTCGCTCCCCACGTCGTCCGCACCCCCATGCTTGCAGAAGCTTGTAGGAGACCCACTCGGCAAAGCCTTCCTGCACCTCGGCAGGCATGCCAGGGGCACAATTTTCGCTCTGCCAGGCATGGGCGTACTCGTGCGCCATCACTTCCAGCATCACGATCTGCGGCAATCCGTATTCGACAAATATGGCTCTCTGCCGACCTTCTTGTATAAAGAGGCCAAAGCAGCGTCCACGACTATCAGCGTCGAGGCTATGCAGACTGGATTTGTCGATGAGGTTGCCAAGCTGATTACGGGCTGCCAATCTGAGTTGACACGGTTCGCGCAGTGCCATGCCGAGGTTGGTTGTGAGCGCGGCTCTTACGCGCCTGAAAAGGGTGTGAGCATGCGCGTGATCGGACACAGAGGTCGATTGGCAGCGCTCGCATAGCTTGCGGCCATCGACGCGACACCAGTAGTGCGTTCCAACCGGCCTGCCGCAGGTATCACACCGAGGCTTGCTCTCGAAACAATCTCTGCAATACATGCCACGCTCGCCTTCCAACATGAAGGCATGCTTTTCGACAAGGCCCCGGCAGGCGCTGCAGCGCAACTTCTCGAGGTGGCATTGTTTGCATAGAGACCAGACGGGCAAGCTGCCCCCGGACTTTGACCAGCGCACTCTCTGCCTACTCTCCAGCGCGTCCGGAGTATCACCGGCCAGCCTGGCCCCGCACAGGTTACACCACAGCCCCCTACGGGGTGTGCTTGATGCTCTTTCGTTATTTCGGTTCATACGGTGCCTTTGCTGTTAACTCACATAGCAGTCATGCACGATTTTGTCTGCTAAACGGACGACGGCCAGGCGTGAAGTCAGCCGCCCCTGCGCAAAGTGATCTGTTAATGCCTGCTGTTAGTATCTAATGTACGCAGGCGAGCGCTGTTCCGCTTCAAGATAGCTGCCGGTCTCTATCATTATCTATCCAGTTAAGGTATAAACGCTGCAACCATCTGCGGCTAGACCCAAAGGTATTATTTTCTAACTACTTTTCTGTCTGTGGGTCCGGTTAGCTATTGGAGAGTGAATCGCGCGCTGAGAGTAGTTAGTGCATCTTCATGGACCTTTTAGCTTTTGGAAGTGAAACAGCCAAATCAAAACACGCACTGTTTTGATTTGGCTGTTCTTGGAAAGAAGCGCTCCTTCCCCAAGAGAGTGCTGGAAGAGGCATTAGGGATCTTTCTGGTAAAATTGCTAGTGTAGTATAGAGTAGTGTCTAGCAGCCGGAAAGATGTGCAACCGTGGCCCTGACCTTTCGTTGTATCAATGGAGGTAGGCTAACGGGTGGAAGGTTTAGCTTTGGCTATTGATGAAAAAAGCTGGATAACCCGTGCCAGGGAGGGCGACCAGGCTGCTTTCGAGGCGATCTATAATCGCTACGAACGCCGTATTTATGCGTTTGTCTATCGGCTTATGGGCAATAGCGAAGATGCGTACGATCTGACGCAAGATACCTTTATCAAGGCGTATGGTGCCTTGCCGCGTACTGCCCCCGACCTTAACCTCTCCGCGTGGCTGCACCGTATAGCTTCAAATGCCTGTATGGACGTGCTGCGTCGGCGCAAGTTGATCCGTTGGCTCCCATGGGAGACGTTCGATACTAACCCCGCTCTGGAGCCTATTGCTGTTGATGACCCTGTGGGTGAGTACAACCAGGTTGAGACTTCTGGTGAAGTGCAGGAAATACTGAACAAGCTCACCCCCAAGCACAAGATGTCGCTTGTATTGAAAGAATACCAGGGGATGTCGTGTGACGAGATAGGCCAGGTGATGGGCCTTAGCCGCTCCGCAGTGAAGTCGCTACTCTTCAGGGCGCGTGAAGAGTTCAGGCAGGCATACCTGACCAAGTATGGTCGCTCACCAATGATGGAAATTGAAGAAGGCGCATCCGGCTCGGAGGCCGGAGCCTAATGTACGATATTGCAGGCACACACTGTGTTAGGGTTTGGAGCATTTTATGAATTGCAGCGGCATCCGGCCTTTGCTTTCCGCCTATATGGACGGTGAGGCAACCCCGGAAGAACGTAGAGAGGTTGAGCGCCACCTGCCAGGTTGCGTCGAGTGCCGTCATGCCATGGCCGAGTACCGGGCCATCGGCAACGACATACACAGTATGGTCATGCCTGTGCCACCGGCTACTTTGCGACGTGACGTATGGCGCGCTATAGAGTCGGGCGGTAGACCTCTGCGTGCCACAGGTGCGAACCCTATGCGCGCTACGATCCCCTCTAACAGACGCTCCTTTGTGCCTACAAGCATATTCGTACACGCGAAGAGTGGCTGGTCAAGAGCCTTGCCTGCGGCTGTACTGGTCGCTGCACTGGTACTTGGTTTCGCCTTCTTGATGACTCGTACCAGCCCTCCGGTAGTAGAAGCCGCCCAATTAGAAGAAGCGGCCCAGTCTCCATTCGTCAATTATGGGCAGCATCTACATATAAAGTTCAACAAGAGTGTGGTTGGCACGGACGTAAAGGATAATACGAGAGTCTATAAGGTAGGCAATCCTAACACCGAAGTGCCTTGTGGGAAGAATTGGCTGGGCGGCAGCGGCAGCACAGGTGAGCTCGAGATCGTGCCTGCCACTAACTGGCAGCCTGGCGCTTATTATGAGGTGGATGTTGATGCCTCCAAGATAAGCCGTGGTACCTCGGGTGATTATCTCGGCACTGCAATCATGGCCTTCAGATTCAACGTAGCCCTATATACACCCACAGCTACAAGCACCGTGACCAACACGGCCACACCTACTGTTACACATACAGCTACCAACACACCTGTGCCCGCCAATACAGATCAACCGACGCAAGTTCCAGCAACTGCCGTGGCGCAGGTCACTTCTACCGTCAAGGTTGCCTCCACGATCAGGTCTGTCCCAGGCGAGCAGCATACCGCTGTTGCAAGTGTAGGTACTCCCGTTGCCGGTGCTACTCAGCCTCCCAGCACGCCCAGGTCTGTTGAGGCGAGCAAGACGCCTGATGTGCGGCCTACTTCGACTTCGCAGGCCAGGTCGAGCGCCACTCGCGTGGAGATCTCTCCAACGCAGGGTGTGCCCACAGCCACACCCCACACGGTTATCACGGTAGTCACGGTTGAGCCTACGCACCCCGTGCAGCCGACGCAGACAGCACGCCCAGCGGCGACGCAGACTGTTACACCTACAGCGACCTCTACACAGGTGCCCAACCCCAGGCCCACGCTCTCTCCCAGCGCCACACCCGCGCGTAAGCCGAGCACTACACCCACGACTACTCAGACACCAATTCAGACACCAATCAGGCCTGGTCATGGAACGCCAAGCCCCACCGCTACTGTGACAGGGCCGTGCAGCATTTTACCGGTACGCGGTTTCGGCAGGGTGTGGAGTGAGAACCTCAGCGTCAAGTCGCGTGCGGGCTGCCCGACCGGGGCTGAAGCCGCTATCCCTTCTGCGGCTCAGCAGCACTTTGAAGGTGGATACATGCTGTGGCGTGGTGATACAAAGACAATATATGTTTTCGTTGGCGGAGCGAGCGATAGTTACGGCGTGTGGCATGAGTACCCCGACACCTGGCAAGATATCACAGCTACACCATTGCCGGTAGCTGCGGTTGCTACCGTCGAGCCGGGCCCAGGCTTGTATGTGCCGGTACGCGGCTTCGGCAAAATATGGCATGAGAACGACTCTCTACGGTTGCAGCTTGGTTATGCCACAGAGCCTGAGGCCAATATGACCGCCGCCTGGCAGCCTTACGATCATGCTCTCGCGTTATGGACAAGTGACAGGGTTATCCGGTTCCTGTACGATGACGGCATCTGGGCGCGGTTCGAGGATACCTTCGGCCAGCCTTAGTGCAGCTTCATGGATCGTCTAGTACCGTACCGGGAAAGTATTGATGGTTGGATTCCATCTCACATGGTGAGATGGAATCCAACAAGACAATCAATCTTTAGCTGGTGAGATACTAGCTTTTGCAAGTAAAGCAGACAAATATGACCCTGCGGGTTTTGATTTGTTTGTTTTGGAAACGAGCGCTCTATCGCCAGGAGGTCGCTGAAAGCTGCACCAGGCCCGGTAGGCACGTGCCTATATCCCTTGCTCCAGCCGTGCGACCAGGCGTGCCGGGAAGCCGAGCCTTCGCATGAGCGCCTGGGTCTCTTCGATCTCATAGGGGACCCGTACGAAGGTAAGGGAGCTGCCTGCAGGGTCCGCTGAGCCGGTATCGTCTGGCACCTCCAGGACCATGTAGGCAGATCTCGGGTCACCATCGCGTGGCTGGCCGACGCTGCCTGGATTGACGATCATCCTCTCCCAGCCGGGTTCCTCAACGCCCTTCTTGTATGGGCGTGAGGATATACGTAGCCGCCCTCCCGGCTCGGGCACTTCGGCTTTCACCTGTCCATGCACGTTACGGAAGATGAGAGGCACATGGGTATGGCCCACAAAGCAGTATCGCGAATGGAAGAGGGGAAAGCACTCCGCAGCGTCGAAGAGATCAAGCAGATACTCCCACATAGGATCGCGCGGCGAAGCATGCACTATCGTGAAGCTGGAGGTCATAGCTGTGAGAGTGAGAGGGAGCGACTCCAGGTATTCTTTATTGCCTGGGGTTAGCTCCTTGAGGGTCCATTCGAGAATGGCACGGGCGTCGCGATTGAACGCCTGGCGGTCGAGGCGGCCCAGGGTGCCCCAATCATGATTACCCGGCACGCAGAGGTGTGCGTACTCGGAGATAGCTTCTATACACTCATTGGGCTGCGGCCCATAGCCAACAATGTCACCCAGGCACCAGAGCGCGTCTACATTGCCCATATGCTGGAGCACCGTGCGTAGCGCAACGTAGTTACCATGTATGTCGGTGATAATGCCAATACGCAATATAAAGCGCCCTCACAAAAGAGTGCTCCGGGTACAGAGCCCGCTTATTATATCACGAACCGGCTTGTAGCGGTTGGTATGATACCTGAAGTTAGGACCCCACCAGCAAGGTATAAGCAGTTACCTAAATGCTCAACCATATGAGCATTTAGGTAACAAGATAGTCACTATTTAGCTGGTTGGGTACCGGTGCAGCTTCATGGACCTTTTAGCTTTTGAAAGACGAACAAACAAACCATAAGCCGCAGGATTATGGTTTGTTCTTGGAGAGAGGCGCTCCTTTCCCAGGAGGGCACCTCATTGCCTGACAGGGCTCGCCTGGTTTATGATGTCACCATGTGGCTCTATATTAGCTCCGTCCCTGTTTTGTCTCGAGCCGGCGTTATGCTCCTGCCCGGCAGACGGCATTTGCGTCTCACCCCGCCGCTAATAGCAGGCGTAGTTTTGGCTCTACTTGCGTTGGGCTTATATGGGTACACACTGGCTCCGTCTGTTATGCCCGGCGATTATGCTGAGTTCCAACTTTCTGCTGCCGTGCTGGGCGTGCCGCACCCTACCGGCTATCCCTTGTATGTAATGCTTGGCAAGCTATTTACTCTTCTCCCCTTTGGTGATGTGGCCTACAGGGTCAACCTCTCATCTGCCGTCTATATGGCCGGAGCGGTAGCTGTTTTGTATGCGTTGGGCGTGAAGCTATTGCGAACAATTGGGCTTACACGCTACTGGTGGGCTGCTATCGTGGGCGCTGCTTTCTTCTCCATAGCCCCTACCGTCTGGTCGATGTCGCTGCTCGCCCGCAGTTATGCGCTCAATGCGCTGCTGGTGGGTAGCGTCACGCTTTGCCTGGTCATCTGGCGGCAGAGCGGCAAGCCTCGTTTCTTCTACGCTTCTTGCCTGCTGATCGGCCTTAGCCTTGTACATCATGGCACCACTTACCTGCTCTTGCCTGCCTACGGTCTCTACCTGCTGGTCGCAGAGCTAAGGCTGCGCGGCGCACCTGCTGATAAGCATGGCGGTAAACGTCGCCTGCTTGGATTTCTTTGCTTGCTCCTGGGCCTCAGCCCTTTGCTCTTTCTCGTTTACCGTTTCCTGGGGGGTTCGCCTTACTACTGGGGTAACCCCACTGCCTGGAAAGATTTCTTCAGCCTGTTGACCGGTGGCCCCTTTCAGAACCAGGTGCTCGGCTTTGGGGCCGACCCTGCCTCGCAGGCCGGGCGCGCGCTATTTGGCCTCGGGCAGCTTTACAACCAGTTCACATTCGTTGGTATCGCCGTCGGGTTGCTGGGCCTGGTGGTGCTGTGGCGGGCGGCCCGCTCCGAAGCGGCCCTGTTTACGCTGATGATGCTCGGGAACTTCTGGTTCGCGATGAATTACGCGCTGGTTGGCTACCTCTACTTTATTCCCACCTACCTGCTGTGGGCCCTCTGTATGGCCGTCGGTGTTGGTTGGTTAGGGCGTGCTGTGCTGGAGTGGATAGGAGCAGGGCTGCCTCTTCGTACACGAGCAATGGGGCTGGGCGCTATCAGCCTGGCTTTATCGGCGCTTTTCCTCTCCTCCATCGCAGTACGCTACCCAAATATAGACCAGAGCAGCTATACCGGCACTCGCGATCGCGCGCTTTCCTTGCTGGGCACGGTGCCGCAGGGCGCTAGTATCTACATGGACTGGGAGGACATCTCAGTGATCCGCTTCTACAGGTTGGTGTACGGTCTGCGCACCGATCTTACCCTGCACACCGGCGACCCCACAGATTGGGCGAAAGCCATATACTGTGACCTCAACAGTGGAGTTGCCGCTTATGTAGGGACCTTCGCGGGCGCTCAGCCTCCCCAGGTGGCGCGCGACTTTATGCTTGAGCCGGCAAGCATGGGTTGGCGCACAGTCAAGGTGCTCGATGCGCGGCGATATGCGGTGCCGCCATGCGGAACCTGCGCGACATGCAGGTGATGGAGTGCCCTGGTGCCTCTTCAGGCAACCTCTTGTGGAAAGAGCGCTCATTTCCAAGAACAACAAATCAAAACACTCCCTGTTTTGATTTGTTCTTTTACTTTCGAAAGCTAAAGGGTTCGTGAAGCTGCACTAGTACCTTACCAGGAAAGTATTAATGGTTTCATTCCATCTCACTATGTGAGATGGAATGAAACAAAACAATCACTATTTAGCTAGTAAGACACTAGTGACCAGCGCGCTTGAGGTGGACCAGCAGCACGGCAATATCGGAGGGAGTAACCCCGGCGATACGAGAAGCCTGGCCGACCGTGTGCGGCATGAAGTGCTGGAGCTTCTCCTGCGCTTCTGTTTTCAGGCCGGTGATCCGGCTGAAAGGGAAGTCCTGAGGTATCGCCTTTTCTTCTAACCTGCGCGTGCGGGCCACCTCGACTTCCTGCTTGGCGATGTAGCCGGAGTACTTCGCGCTGATTTCTACCTGCTGGGCAGCCTCTTCAGCCAAAGGATCGGCCATGTCCATGTGCAATAGCGCTCCCAACGCACCATAGTCGCTTGTGGCCCTGCGCATATACTCGAGCATAGTGGTGTGACGGCCGGGCTCGGGTGGAACGTAGCCCGCCTCTGACAGGCGCGCGCCAACCTGGTTTGTCACAACCCCATCGGCCAGGCATTCCAGCGAACGCGCTATTATTTCACCCTTGAGTTGGAGGGCGTTGTGCCTCTCCTCGCTGACCAAGCCAAGCGCATAGCCGATAGTAGAGAGACGCAGGTCGGCGTTGTCCTGGCGTAGTAGCAGCCTGTACTCAGCGCGCGAGGTCATCAGGCGGTAAGGCTCGCGATGGTCCATGCTTGTTAGGTCGTCCATCATCACACCTATGTAGGCGAGGTGGCGGGGCAGCACGAGTGGCCTGCACGCCTGGATATCACTCAGCGCGGAAGCGATGGCCTGGCTTATCTGCTCACCCGCTCCTGCCGGGACAGATGGCGTAAGGTTGGTGTTGGGTATGTGCCGGGCGCTACGGCGGCAATATAGAGCGGCATTTATGCCGGCCATAATACCCTGGCCTGCGGCCTCTTCGTATCCTGACGTGCCGTTTATTTGTCCCGCCAGGAATAGCCCCGCTACTCGCTTGCTCTCTAGCCATGCCGTGATCTCGCTCGGAGGTACGGCGTCGTACTCTACGGCGTAACCTATGCGCATTATCTCGGCATCGCGCAGAGCGGGGATGGAGCGTATAAGCCTCCACTGCACATCTTCTGGGAGAGAAGTGCTGCAACCTTGCACATATACTTCGTTGGTGCGCCAGCCCTCCGGCTCAAGGAATAGCTGGTGGCTCTCTTTACTTGCGAAGCGGTATATCTTATCCTCGATAGACGGGCAGTAGCGCGGGCCTACGCCCTCGATGTTGCCGTTGAACATGGGTGAGCGGTGCAAGTTCTCCCTGATAATAGCGTGGGTCTCGGCGGTGGTATGCACGAGGTAGCAGGCCATCTGCTGTCGCCATTCTCCTTGTTGGCCTATTATCTCCCGGCTCTCGTCCGTGCGTGGCTCTTCCGCCTGCGGATAGGTGGCGAGTGGCTGCTGGGTAGCGGCTTTTATCCGTTCGTGGCTGAAGTAGAGCGGAGTTGGGCTGCCGGATTGAATAGCTGTGAGCGCGAAATCTATCGTGCGGGCGTCGATACGTGGCGGCGTTCCCGTTTTGAGGCGCATCAAGGGGAAGGACAGCTCGCCCAGGGTTTCAGATAGCTGCACTGAAGGAGCCTCACCTGCGCGGCCTGCAGGCGCCGTGTATGCTCCGGAAATGATACGTCCCCGCAAGAAGGTGCCCGTGGTGAGCACCACACTGGAGGCCATATATTCTCGATCGGTGGCGGTGGTCACGCCGACTACTCGGAGTCTTTTACCGGGGGAACGCAGAGCCTCGTCGGCCGCCTGAGAGCTATGGTTGAGGGTGGCTGCTATTTGCTCGCTGCCCGCCTGAAGGTCGAGCGGTTCGAGGAGGAGCGACGAAACAGCAGCCTGCTTGATATGGAGGTTTGGTGTGGTCTCCAACACGCTTTTCATACTAAAGGCATATTCTCTTTTGTCGCACTGGGCGCGAGGCACCTGCACAGCAGGGCCTTTGCTGCTATTGAGCATCCTTATCTGGATGGAGGTGCGGTCGGTGTTGCGCGCCATCTCGCCGCCCAGGGCATCAATCTCACGCACAACATGCCCCTTTGCGGGGCCGCCTACGGAGGGGTTGCATGGCATAAGGGCAATAGTATCGAGGTTGAGGGTGAGCAGCAGCGTGCGGTGCCCCATGCGCGCCGAAGCCAGGGCCGCTTCGCAGCCTGCATGCCCCCCACCGACAATGATTACGTCGTATAGATTTCCTGGTTGCTCCAACTTTGCCTCGGCCTCTCTGGGATGTAGATGTTACCTCTTATTCTAACAGAGTGTGCTCGGGGAGCAAATCTAACAGTTGCGCATAGTGCCTCTTCATGGACCTTTTAGCTTTCGAAAGTAGAACAAAGAAATCAAAGCCCGCAGGATTTTGATTTCTTTGTTCTTGGAAATGAGCGCTCTTTTCCAATAGGTCCATGAAGCCGCAATAGAGACAAAAGAAGAACCAGTTGGAACCCGTCACAGGTTCCAACTGGTTCTTCTTTTCAGGAGTGTGCCGCAAAGCGGCGTTACGGCTGTACGAAGATAACCGTGAAGTAATTCATGCCGTCTGCTGTTTTGGCGTAGCCGACACCTGCCTGGGTGAAGCGGCCGTCCATGATGATTGCCTTGTGGGGCGCGCTGTTGAGGTAGCTATCTATGGCTGTTTTGGCTGCCTGGTCATCGGGATAGTTGTTGCGAGCCAGAATTTCGCCTGCGTAGCTGTAACCGATGTTGCGGGTGTCAAGCATCTGAAGGAACTGCGAACCTTCGGGGGTGGTATGGCTGAAGTAGTTGCGGGCAGCCATATCGGTGCTACGAGAGCGCGAAAGCTGGGTGATGTCTGTGCTGAGCTTCACCGGCGCAAGGCCGGCTGCTGCACGCTGGTTGTTGATCGCCTGGAAGACGTAGCTCTCAGTGTCGCTCAGCTTGACGGCAGGATCTGCGGCGGGGGCCGGTGCTGTGGCTACCGGTGCCGGCGCGCTGACGTTCTGCGCGGGGGACGTGGCCTGTGCGGCTGTGGTCTTGTCGGCGGCTGTAGTCTGCCCACTTGCCGACTGGTATGCTATGCTGCCCAGGAGGCTAAGCTGTACCGCCTGGCCGCTCCTGGCGAGTTCGGGGTGGTACTCGAAGCGTGCTCTCTCGAACCACTGCACCTGGAAGCCGTTCTGCATCATCGGCTCGGAGATAGGATAGCCGAAGAGATCGATCCCACCGTTCGTCTTCCAATAAGAGAGAAAAGCACCTGAGAGCGAATGCCCTGTCTGGTCCATGTATGCGCGATCGGCGGTCGGGGCAAAGGAGGCCACTCGGTTGAACTCGGCGCCGCGTGTAAGCTCTACACCGAGACGCGTCATCTGAACGCCATATCCTGCGCCCTGAAGCTCGGGGTGTAACTCCATGCGTACGCGCTCGAAGTACTGCACAGTATGGCCGTTCTCCACCTGTTCGGGACTGACCGGGTAGCCTATCTTGTCGAGGCCATAGCGGTTGAAAGTACTGAGGAAGGTACCGTTGACGCTCTGCCTCGTCGGGGCAAAGTAGCGGCTATAGACAGGAGCGCCTGTGCTGGGCAATACTTCCACCCTGTGGCTATAGGAGGCAGCTGCCGGCGTTGAATGTGCTCCGATGCCTGCAACTGTGGGCTGGAGGAGTAGTGTCACGGCCATGACCACGGAGCCTGTTACACCGAGGACCGCGCTACGGATCCCGTTCTTCCGAACCAGATGTGTGTTGCTTGATGCCTGCATAATATGTACCTCTTTTGTTAGATGTATAGAGGTTGCAGGCTGTGCTGAGCGGACCGCATAGTGGGTAGCTGAGCTCGTTGACCGGGCAACCTGGCTGTCATAGCTCTTGTGAGCCTTAGATCCATTGGCTTTGCGTCACCACCTTTCGGCGGCTTTGCCTTTTTCCTATAAGGCCGGCCCAGCCGGCTTTGTATGCTTTTCCTAGATTTGTATGCTCTTCCCAGAGCTGTTGGTTTGCTAACTGCTCTTAGTCTAAAGCAGATCTAGCATATCTCCTATGGGTCAGATGTACTATTGTCCATAGCCTGCCTATGCTAGCCTGTAAGTACGGGCCTGAGAATAGCTCAATATGATTAGGAGTAGCTATAGAGCATCGTGGAACCCGGCACCTGCGGCGTGTTATAATCGGGTGATTGGAGGCGCGCATTTTGAACTTGATAGGAGACGTGATAGACAAGACCCTGGCCCGCATGTCTGCCCAGGAGAGGCATGAGTTGATCCTCAGCGTAGTCGAGAAGATGCTGGCGCAGATGGAAGCGGGTGAGCGTATAGCGCTTATGCAGCACGTTGTTGACCGTTTCCTAGACGGATTGCCCCCCGAAGAGAGGCAGAGCACCGTGCGTGACCTTGTGCCCCGGCTGCTGGCCCAACTGATGCGGAGTGGCGGCATGAGCGTAGACGAGCTGATATGGGCAGCGATGGGCTCGTTGGGCGCTCTGGAAGGGGCCGAGAATCATGAGCACCCAGCCGATAGCCCCAGCAATTCCGGCACCCCAGTCAGCTCAGGCACCTCCGGTAGTCTCAACAGCTCAGGCAATCTGGGCAGATCAGACAGCCCAGGCAATTCCGGCAGCGCACCACAAGTAGAGAAGTCGTGAGAGCAGGCTTCCTATGCCTTTCCTGAGCGAGCTGCTTAATAAGACAGTCTACGACAGCAGGCGCGAAGCCCTGGGCAAGTGCGTCGATGTTTATGTCAGCACCGGTAAGGGCTTTCCCGCCGTGGTGGCTATCGGCCTCATGCGCGAGGGGCAAGAGTACCTTATTTCAGCGCTCGAAATCGCGCAGATGGATCGTAAAGGCATTGGTCTGAGCGGCAGGCTGCGCGATCTGACCCTCTTTGAGAGAACGGGCGAGATCGGCCTGGCCCATGAGGTGCTGGATAAGCAGATCATCGATATAAACGGCAGGCGTGTGCTACGAGTAAACGATCTACAGTTCGCCTTTGCCAACGGTAAATACAGGCTGGTGGGTGTGGACGCCACTCCTGGAGGGTTGGCGCGGCGCGTTGGCCTTGAGCGCCCTATCAGCCGCATACTGAAGACGGCAGGCCGTGGCCAGGGTGGCACCATCCCCTGGGACCAGGTGGACCCAACAGCCATAGGGCCAGCGGGCGTGCCTCTCAAAGTGGCTCGCAACGACCTGGCGCAAATGCACCCGGCCGACCTCGCCGATATAGTCGAGCAGCTTGATACCGAGGCGGGCGACTACGTTATCTCGACGCTGGACACCGAGGCCGCCGCCGACACTCTGCAGGAGATCGACCCGGAGCGGCAGGCCGCCGTGCTGGAGAGCATCGAGCCCGAGCGCGCTGCGGACATCCTGGAGGCTATGGCCCCGGACGAGGCCGCCGATGTGCTGGGCGACCTGCCCGCTGCTACCGCTGAGGACCTCTTGAACCGTATGGACCGGCAGGACGCTGAAGATGTGCGCGAGCTGCTGGCATACCCCGAGGATAGCGCAGGCGGCATAATGACCCCCGAGTTTATCTCTATACCTGTCGATCTTACAGCAGAGGAGACAATCGAGCGGCTGCGCGAGCTTTCGCCCGATGCCGAGACTATTTACTACCTCTATGTGACCGATGAGCAGGAGATGTTACTGGGCGTGACGTCGTTGCGCGACCTTATCGTTGCCAAACCCCAGCAGAAGGTGCGCGAGTTCATGACCAGGCCCGTTATAGGTGTGAAAGCCAGCGATCCCCAGAAAGAGGTCGCCGCAGTGCTTGCCAAGTACAACTTCCTGGCCGTGCCCGTCACCGACTTTGCAGGGCATATCCTGGGTATCGTGACGGTGGACGACGCTATCGAAACCGTCATCCCTCGCGGGTGGAAGCGCCGCATGCCCCGCCGCGTGAAGATTCGGCAGACCCATGTATAGCGGCCAGGGCGCTCCCGAGGAGTCCGACAAGAGTGAGGCTGCGGAAGCCGCGCTTCGCGCCCGCTTCATCAGCCGCACCGAAGCCGGGCAGTGGCTGGCTGAAGACTTGAGGCGGTTTCTCCACGGGCAGAGCGCGGCCGTTATAGCGATCCCTCCCGATGGCGTACCTGTGGCCGCCTCGGTCTGCGTGGCGCTGGGGTTGCCTTTAGAGGTGGCTACGGTGGGCAGGATCCTGTCGCCTGAAGGCAGTGGCGAGACGCTGGGCGGAGTGACCGCCGACAGGACATTGGTGGTCAACGGGCCCCTGGTGGCCTCGCTGAAGCTTTCGCCCGAAGAGGTAGAGCGCATGAGCCTCCCCGTCTGGTCGGAGGCGCAACGGCTTGAAGAGCAATACCGTCGTGGCCGTCCGGTCATGGACCTGCGGGGCCACACAGCCATAATCATCAACGATGGTCTGACGACAGGTTACACGGTAATGGCAGCGGTGCTCGAAGTGCGCAAGTTGCAACCGAGCCGCGTGATAGTGGCCGTGCCCGTGGCAGCTATCGAGGCCCTGGAAAGACTCGCCGCCTACGTGGACGAAGTTTTGTCGCTGCACATCAGCAGCACAGAGCCTTTTTACGTAGGCAACTTTTACAGAGACTATAAGCCCGTGACAGACCAGGAGGTGTTATGGACCCTCGACCAACTCTGGTCGGGAACCCCGCGCCAGGGGAACTCTGAGACCTTCTAGGCTACACCGCTCACAACAGGCAAAAATAAACCCCGCAGGCGGCGGGGCAAGATCGGGTAGCGCGTAGGGGATTCGAACCCCTGATCTTCTCCTTGAAAGGGAGATGTCCTAGGCCTCTAGACGAACGCGCCATGAGCAACTTTGAGTTTTAGACGTTGAGTTGCCAGTTACACAGTGGAGAACTCACAACATAGTGCCCAAAACTCAAAGCCGGGGAGTGGGCGAGCCTGGTCTCGAACCAGGGACCTCAGTCTTATCAGGACTGCGCTCTAACCAACTGAGCTACACGCCCGAGCGTGATTATTATACCAGCATGTGGCTAGTGTTTGCAAGTTGATGGATGGCATGGAAGCCGGGTGCTGGGCCCGTGAGTTATTGCTGGCTGGCTATGCTTCCTCAGTGAGAGGACTAGGCCACCACTGGTACTGCACCAGGTCTACTGTGAAATCGGGCCGTACCACCACATCTTCAGCTTCTAGTTCCACCTTGTGCTGCTCCATGCCTCCCCAGCCGTAGATGGGGGCAAGGCGGCCCCAGCGGTTTACTACGCGCTGGCAGGGCACTTCTGCCTCGCCAGGGGTGTAGTGCAACACCGAGCCAACTGCCCGCGCGGCAAAGGGCACACCAAGCATCGCGGCTACCTGCCCGTAGGTGACGACCTTGCCCGGAGGGACTGAGCGTACGAAGGTCCATACTCGCTCGCGAAAGCCGTCTTGCGGTTCTATCTTTGGTTCAGGCATAGTTGTAACTCTATCTGTGTGAATAAAAGAGGGCTGCGGACGCCCGTTGGACGCGCCGCAGCCCTCTGCCGTTGTAAGTAGCCGGTAAGCTTACTTGACGTCGACCTTAGCGCCCTGCTCTGTGAGCTTGGCCTTTGCGGCTTCGGCCTCATCCTTGGTCACAGCTTGCTTTACGGGCTTGGGTGCGCCCTCGACCAGGTCCTTGGCTTCCTTGAGGCCCAGGCCGGTCAGCTCTCGCACGACCTTGATCACCTGGATCTTGTTGGGGCCGAAGTCGGTCAGGATCACGTCGAATTCGGTCTGCTCCTCAACGGGGGCTGCAGCAGCCGCGCCGTCTCCAGCACCGGCCGGCATCATGCCCGGCATCATGCCGCCCATCATCATGGGGGCAGCGGCGCTTACGCCGAAGGTCTCTTCCATGTCCTTCACGAGCTGCGAAAGCTCCATGACGGTCATGCCTTTGATTGCGTCCAATATCTCCTCACGAGACAATGTTGTAGCCATTTGTTAGCTTCTCCTTTTTGTGGTTAGACACATAGCGCCATAGCGCCAGGTCTTATCAGGTTCAGGCTTCTCCAGCCTCTTTGGCGGTTTCGCTCGGCGTTGCGCCTTCTGTGCCATCTATGTCTGTGCTATCTTCTGTGGTGGCGGTTGCTTGGGTGGGAGCTTCCTCCGCCTCAGTAGCTGCTTCCGATATGGGAGCCGCGTCCATGCCGGCTGCCTCGGGGGTTGCGTCGCCCGGTGTGGACATCTCAGGAGCCGAAGCTTCACTCGTGTTCTCTGTTGCACCGGTTGCCATCTCAGGAGCCGGAGCTTCCTCGTTAGCTGCCTCGGAAGCTACACCATCTGTTACATCTGCTGTCCTAGACATCTCAGGAGCAAGGGCTTCACCCACGTGCTCTGTTGTACGGTTTGCTGTAGACATCGTAGGAGCTGGAGCTTCCTCGTTGGCTGCTACGGGACTTGCGCTCTCCGTTGCGTCTGCTGATGTAGACATCGCGGGAGCGGGAGCTTCCTCATTGGCTGCCAGGTGGGCTACACTATCTGCTGCACCGTTTGCCATAGACATCTCAGGAGCCGGGGCTCCATCTGCGCTTGCGCCCTCTGCCGGGCTTGCCTCGACAGTGTCCGCCGCATCTGCTGTGTCGGCTGTCTCTACACCGCCTCTCTGGTCGATGAGAGCTTGCATGACGTTCATGAAGCTACGCACCGTGCCTGCGAGCACATTTACAAGGCTTGTCACCGGCGAGTTCATAGCACCGAGCACTTTGCTCAGGTATTGCTCGCGTGTAAGAATCTTGGTAAGGTCACCCACCTGGTCGACGCTGAGCAGCGCATGCCCCGCCATGCCGCCTCGAATGGTCATGATCCTGGAAGTACGGACAAAGTCCTGAAGGACCCTGGCGCCACCTGGTATGTCTTCACCCACAAAGGCGATAGCCGTGGGACCGTCAAGCATCTGGTCGAGCCCTTGCAAACCCGCGCGACCCGCTGCGAGGGTAGTGAGGCTATTCTTGGTGACGTGATACTCGGCACCCTTCTCGCGAAGCTGTCGGCGCAAGTTTGTAATGTCCGCTACGCTCAGGCCGCGATAGTCGGTGAAGATGAGCACCTGGCTCTTCGTCATCAATCCCTGTATCTCTTTTACCGTTTCTCGTTTTCTAGCTGTTGGCATATTGTTCACCTCCTCTCTCAGAGAAATAAGCCATGACAAAAACCCATGCCACGTAAGACACTGAGGCATGGGGATAAGAATCTCCAGGGCAACAAACCGGGATGGACGTACGATGACACCCGATTGTTGTTTTTACCTCGGCCGGCTGGTTTATTAAGCGCATTCGCGCCGGCTGTCTCAGGCTATTCTATTGCGAAACGTTGGTCTGAACCAACATCGTATTATACATGAGGGCTCTCAGGAAGTCAAATTTTGTTGGCCGGGCGTGGCTGGTAGTGCTCCAAAACTATCTTCGGGTGCCCATTATTACTAAATTGCTATATCCCACCCGCATCTGGGGTGGTATGATGTGCAAGTGCAAGGGGCACACAGAGCATCCATGAACATAGCAGGGCAAAACAGACTAGATGAGGCAGGGCGAGCGGCCACAGCCGTTCGCCCTGGGCCGCTGTCTGCCCTGTTGCGTGGGGGCCGCCTCCCTTTGTATGTGGCGCTCTGCCTGGTCCTACTGCTTTTTGCTCGCAGTGCTTCTTCGTGGGCGCAGTTCTTCACCGCTCCATCAGAGGCCAACGGCAACCGCGTGGTGCTCTTTACGCAAGCGGACTACCCGGCTGTTGTAATCGCCTCCAGGCTGGCGGCCGGCAGGCATGGTGGCGAGTTATACGACCTGCATACGCAGCTTGTCGAGCAGGAACGGCTTGTTCGTGAAGGCTACCTTGCCCTGGCTCCGGGTGCAGATCTGAAATATCCATACCCCTATGCACCCTTCATCGCCATGCTGATGTCGCCCTTCTCGGCTCTCTCTCCCTTGCATCAGATGGCGCTCTGGGACCTGTTGAACATTGCAGGCATGGCCGTTGGATTGGCTTACTTGCTCTGGTCTATGCCTTTGCCTGCCGCCGCCCGTGGGTTGCTACTGCTCGGTGGGCTGAGCAGCTTCCCTTTTATTGTAAACCTTGAGCAAGGCCAGAGCAGCGGCATTGTGGCTCTTGGGTTGGGCCTCGGCATCGCTTTGTTGAGCAAGGGACACGAAGGGCGCGGAGGTTTGGCGCTCGGACTGCTGCTGCTTAAGGTGCAATGGTTGCCTTTCATAGTGCTGGTGCTGCTCTGGAAGCGACGTTGGCGAGCGCTCGGCGGAATGGCGCTGACGGGTGCAGTCCTACTATCGGCGACCACCCTTCTGCTAGGCACGTCATGGCTGCCGGGATACTTCACCATGTTTGAGAGAGCACAAGCGTTCAGCCGCGAACTCATGCTCGATCCATATTACAGCCATAGCCTGACGGGCCTGCTGGCAGGCGTGCTGGGCAACGGCCACGACGCGCTTATCCGCATCGCCAATAGTGCAGCCCTGGCAGCCTTTGCCCTGTTACTGCTCTACCTCTGGCGTAGGAAGTGGAAGCCGGGTTCACCAGGCTGGCAAGGTCTTATGTCTGCGACTTTGCTGACAACCATGCTGACCAACGTGATGTTGAACACGCATGACTTGTCTCTGCTTGTGCTGCCCGGCGCGCTCGGTCTTTCCTACCTGTATAACGCCGCCGGCTCGCAACGGCGACTGATTGCCTGTTGGGGCGCGCTGCTGTGGGGAGGGTACATTATCACCTCCCTTGTGTCGCCCGGTCAACTTTTGGCGATGCCTGTACGGC
>JALYYZ010000395.1 GCA_030945985.1 Chloroflexota bacterium | reverse complement strand
TCTCCATACGGACGGTGGGCGTCTCTATCTCTGCCTCTACATGCGTGGCACTCTGCAATGGTTGGCTTTGTGCCCTGTCAAACGCCTCTTCCATTCCGGTGACTGCGGGCATGAATTGCCCAATGTTTGGCAGCTCCGGCATAACCGGCGGTGCGATGGCTTCCATGGCAAAAGGTTCAAGATCAAGGTCCAGACCAAGGTCGAGATCGAATGCGCCCAACGGGGTAGATGCAGGTACTGTTGTCGTAGGTTGCTCTGAGACTGTGGGAAGCTTGCTTACATCTGAACCGGTCTCTCCCATTCCTGTGTGCGAGAAGGCAGGGAGTGGTAGAGCCTCACCTGTGAAGATGCTTTCGTTGGGCGAAGGCTCCATCCGGCTGGTTTCCATCTCAGGCGCGCTTATCCCTCTTATCCCCTCCAGCTCTACGCTGCCAGGACGAGCGGGATATTCAACGGAGCTTTCGGCGGACATGGCAGCCGTTCCTACTTCCACGACATCGGTCATAGCTGTAGTAGGATGCTCAATTACCCTCTCGCCCGCCAGGTGGCCCTCATCGGGTGCGTGACCTGATTCGTCGTAATTTACGTCTGCGAGCCCCATTGGCATCTCTTCTACCCTGGACCCCTGTGACGTTCCATATTGAATCGCATCGAATGTGGGGCTCTCAGCGCTGCTTTCCTCCGCAGCCGTCTTTATCTGCGCCTCGGGCGCTTCGACGGGAGCCATGTCAACCAATGACTTGGATGCCCAGTTGGGCATAGTGCTTTCACTTACGGGCGATGTAGACGGCGCTGGGGTCTGATCAGACGATACTAACGGACGCAAAGCGGCAGCCTGTCTCGTTTTGAAAGAACTACCACTCTGCATTGCCAGGAGGACTGTGCTGAAGTCCTCTATGGCAACGAGTGAACTGTCGCTCCACGCCGTCGCCGGCAATTCTTCGCCTACAGCGGCGTAGTTGCTAGTATGAGGGCTGGATGTATGTGGTTCAGCCGCTGTGGCCGACACATCATTGGAACGCAAAGGCGTAGAGCCTTGCGTGCGTACATCGAGTGCCGAGAGTGGCCCTGTTGGTTGTTGCGTGTCAAGATCGTGTTGGGAGAGTGGCTTGGAGGGCTGCACGGGCAGGCCGGTTGGTGAAGCAAGTCGTACATCTGTATCAGATGCGACCTGTTGCTGGCCCACCTGGGATGGTGAGAGTGGTGTAGATTGGCTGCGCCCTGCAGGTATATCGTTTGGAGTAAGGGGAGTAGAAGGTTGTCGCGACGTGCCTGGCTGTCCAAGTGGGCCGGTGGCGAGTCGCTTGTCCAGCGCCGAGTCGGTGTGCCTGCTAAATTTCTTAGCGACAGCGTGAGCGTCTCGGGTATCTCCCATGTAGGGCTGCATGCGCGCATGCTCTTCGTCTGAGTCGTCTCCTCGGACGTCTTGCGCCTGTACGGGCATGTTGAGCGGTCCTGAGATAGGCCGTGTGGGTACCTGGGGTGCGACAGTCGGTTTTACAGGAACCGGATCATCGAACGAGGGTACGTTGAACGTAGCAAAGGGGGAGGGCGCATGCACAGGCCCCTGCTGTGGCGCCTCCACAACAGGCGGAGCGGCCGCCTTGCGCACCTGTGTGCCGGCAGCCGGCATGAAGGGTGCTGCGTCCCCCGGCAGGTCCAACGCTACTTGCATATCCGCACTCGGCTCAGGCGTGGTCATAACGACCCCGCTCTCGCCTGGATTGAACATGAAGTCTTCAAACTCTATATCTTCGCCGCTAAATTGTCCTGAAGGTGTCTGTGTTACCACCGCGTCATGACCCCCACTAATGGTTTACTCCATGCTCTTTACCTCTGCAACTGCCCCTGGTCGGGCAGCCCTCGGGCCTTGCCTCTACTTCTCTACCAGCGTCGCGTTAAGACGGTCATAATGTTCAAGAAGCGTGCCCACGCGTTCCGGAGCCGTGTCGCAACTCAACAGGTATATCTCGAGTGCTTTCCTGGGGCTCATCTGCTCGATCACCGAATCCCCCAGGCGCAAGCGGTTTTGGCGTGGACTGTCCACATTGAGATTAGCAACAAATGAAGGTTTCTTTGAGTTTAGCGCATGCCTCACCTCGTCGAGGCGCAACTCGCGCTGGTGCTCGGGTGTGGTCTCGATGGTCATGCGGACGATAGATCCCGCTATTTCCGGGCCACGCTCCTCTATACGTCTCAGAACCTCTTCGGTGGGAGAGTCGCACTCTGCGCTGACCTTGATAGACACGAAGCGGCGTGCTGCTACTTCGTGGAATTCATATCTCACCTGGCGTATTCCGTCCGCGCCCGGATCGTCTATCTCGACAGTGACAAAGCCCTTTTTGTCTTTCTCTTCGCCAAAATCGATACGCTCAAGTGAGCCGGGGTAGATAATGTACGGGCGCTGGTGGGTCAATACCTGGAACTTGTGGATGTGACCCATAGCAACGTAGTCGAAGCGCGGGTTCATTACCAATGCTTTTGGGTATGTGACCTCGTGCCCCAGCGTGATATCTACCTCGCTCGACGTAACAGCGCCCTGTATAGAGGCGTGAGCCGTGAGGATAGCCGGCATGGAAGGGTCCAGGTCAGATGCTGCCTTGTCTATAAAGGTCTCCACCAGCAGTTGCAGTTCGCGGTTCAACTCTTCAGCCGACAGCTTACTGAACTCGGGACGGCTAGAAAGATACGAGCGCGACAGCCACGGGACGGCCACTACCTGTACGTTGCCCGCTTGCGTTTCGATAACGTGGGTGGAGGGGCTCTGGGCAATTGTCACGCCCGGCACGGCCAGCGTGCGGTAGATCTCTACAGTGTTGGCCCGAGCCTGAGAATTGGGCACGTCATGATTGCCGGTGAGGATGAAGACCGGCATGCCCGCAGCCGACAGTTTGCGTATGCACCTGGCGAACTCGCGCTGCACGGTTGGGCTGGGGTCGCGGTTCTTGAAAATATCGCCCGCGATGAGTACCATGTGAACATCATTTGCCAGCGCCCAATCGAGTGCTTCGTTGAGGGTCTTCAAGAAGTCGAGCAAGCGGGTAGAGAGACCGCTGGTCGGGTCGACGCGTCCCAGGTTTTCCATTCCCAGGTGTATATCTGCAAGATGTAGGATGCGAAGTGTAGACAAGGTGGAGGCGACCTTTCCCTGCTGTTTAGGTACGCATAAGCGGAGGGGCAGATGCCTGAAAGCTCCTTATCGCGAGTATAGCACCCGCGTTTTGGAGTGTCAACCTTCGCTTATGGTACAATAGGCATGCTCATTACAGGCATATTTGGCTATAAAGCGCTGACGGCTATGCGAGCGGCTGCGGCAAGAATTACCGACAGGTACCTGATTAGCCGCCGGCCAGGCGCCTGCTAAGTTTACCTTTTACTTATCACACCGGAATAGCGGAGGCCAACATGACTTATCGTATCACCCTGATACCGGGGGATGGCATTGGATCTGAAATTTCGAACGCCACTCAGAGGGTAATAGAGGCGCTTGGTGTGCCGATAGAGTGGGATGTTATGTCTGCTGGCGAATCCGCTTTGCAGCGCGTGGGCACTCCTCTGCCCGAAGATGTGCTTGAGTCAATCCGGCGCAACAAGGTAGCGCTCAAGGGCCCTATTACCACTCCCATCGGTAAAGGTTTCCGGTCGGTGAATGTCGGGCTACGTAAGACGCTGGACCTGTACGCCAATGTGAGGCCCTGCAAGACTCGCGAGGGAGTGCGGTCGCTCTATACAGGTATCGACCTGGTGGTCGTCCGCGAAAACACCGAGGACCTTTACGCCGGCATCGAGTTTGCAGAAGGCACCGAGCAAGTGGCCGAACTTATAGCTTGGATCGAGGAGAAGAACGGGGCAAAGATACGACCCGACTCGGCTATCTCGATCAAACCGATATCTATTACCGGCAGCAGGCGTATTGTTGAATTCGCTTTCAAGTACGCTGCTGAAAATGGTCGCCGCAAGGTGACTGCCGTTCACAAGGCCAATATTATGAAGGCCACTGACGGCCTCTTCTTGCGCGTAGCTGAAATGGTGGCCGCCGAGCACCCGAGTATACAATTCGAGAATATCATTGTCGACAATATGTGCATGCAGCTTGTGCAGAAGCCCGACCTCTACGACGTGCTGGTGCTACCCAACCTCTATGGTGATATCCTCTCCGACCTCTGCGCGGGCCTGGTGGGCGGCCTGGGCGTAGCACCGGGCGCTAACTTTGGACAAGAAGTGGCCCTCTTCGAGCCGATCCATGGCAGCGCGCCCAAGTATACGGGCCAGAACAA
This sequence comes from Chloroflexota bacterium, assembly GCA_030945985.1. Classification (GTDB taxonomy): domain Bacteria; phylum Chloroflexota; class Chloroflexia; order QHBQ01; family JADMIH01; genus JADMIH01. The sequence continues at coordinate 3,653 of JALYYZ010000395.1, read as the reverse complement.
GGCGAACCCTATGGCAATGATGTACTCAGGCGTGATGATGCTCAATTGGATAGGCGAGAAGGGCGCGGCCTCACGCCTGGAGCGCGCCCTTGACGAAACCATTGCCGAGGGTGTGAACGTCACCTACGACCTCAAGCCTACCCGTGATGATCCCTCAGCCAAAGGCACGTCCGAGGTAGCAGATGCGCTGATAGCCAAACTGAAGCAGGGCGAGTAGCGCCGCGATCCGGTCCAGCCTTCTGAACGTTTTATTGTAAAGGCGGACGTGACGTTCGCCTTTGCCTGTTAAAGTGTGACCAGGGGAGTTGTGACACGTTGCAGAAAAGTAGCCGCGCTAAATGGATTATCATGCTCGCCATCCTGGCCCTGGTAGGGCTAAACTATCAGCGCCTATTGAACTTTGCCACGGCCCCTTTTGGTGTGTCGCTCGATGCAGCACTTGCGGGTGAGGCTAACTTGCAGGTGCCGCCCGGCTTCCAGGTAAATGTCTACGCACGCGGCCTGGAAGGTCCTCGACTCATGGCCGTGGACCCCAACGGCACCGTGTATGTGGCTGAGCAGTCGAATGGACGCGTCTCGGCCCTCCCTGATGCCAACCACGACGGCAAGGCGGATGCGCGGCTAACAGTTGGTGACGGCTTTGATGGGCCGAATAGTGTGGAGGTCTACTCCGGCACCCTGATAGTAGGGGAGCACACGCAGGTGTCACAGGTATCGCTTGGAACAAGCAATGCCACACCACGTAAGGTGCTCATCCCCAATCTGCCGCTTTCCGGTTTCCATCACACCAAGACCGCAATAGTAGGAGGTGACGGCAGGCTGTACGTGGCGCTCGGCTCCACCTGTAACGCTTGTCTGGAGGAGGACGCGCGAAGGGCCGCAGTATCGGTCTACAGCACATCAGGCCATGATGGCAGGATCTTCGCGCGAGGTTTGCGCAACGCTGTGGGACTGGCCTTGAATCCCTGGAACGGTGAAATATGGGCTACCAACAATGGCCGAGACCTGATGGGCAACGATATCCCGCCCGAAACCCTCTATTCGCTGCAGGATGGGGGCGATTATGGTTGGCCGCGCTGCCATGCCGGTAACATTGTGGATCCCGAGAACGGCGGCGCTGGTGCCTGCAAGGACGTGATCGCGCCCCTTGTAACATTCCAGGCGCACATGGCGCCGTTGGGTCTTGCCTTCTATAAGGAGGGCAACTTCCCTCAGCCTTACAACAGCAGCGTCTATGTAGCCTTCCACGGATCGTGGAACCGCAGCAGCAAGGTTGGGTACAAGGTAATGCGTGTGCCACTAAAGAGAGGTAAAGTTGCTGGCTCTCCAGAAGACTTTGTGACTGGCTTTCTCCACGATGACGGCTCGGTATCGGGGCGGCCTGCGGGCGTAGCCGTTGCGCGAGATGGCAGCCTGCTGGTGTCGGATGACAAAGCCGGGCTTATCTACAGGGTGAGTTGGCAGGGTAACACCGGCGCGCAATCCTCTGCACACTAACACTGTGTACCACCTCCTGTTGCGGCGAGGATTGGTTATCAATTAGAGATAAGACAGGAGAAGTACCCCGTTGACAAACAAGGAAAGACAACTAGCCATATTCTTGTCGCCGCACTTTGACGACATAGCTCTCTCATGTGGGGGTACTGCTGCCCGCATGTCCAGGATGGGAGCGCACTGCATTGGGCTGACTGTGTGCGCTGCCCCCGCAGAGGGGAACGGATCGCTTTCCTCTTTTGCAGAGGACCTGCACGGCAAGTGGGCATCCGGCAGCGGTACAGAGGCGCTCTCGTTGAACGATGTGCGGCGTGAGGAAGAGCGTCAGGCGCTTCGACTGTTGGGCCTGACTCCGGTGTGGCTAGATGTGCCTGATGCCCCCTACAGGCGTGGCGCAGGTGGCCGGCACCTGTACACTTCTGATGGTGATCTCTTTGGCAGCCTCGCGCATGAGGAGAGTCGGACACTTGTGCCTCATATCGTATCCGAGATCAAGCGTGTAGCCCAGGAGAGCGGCGCGCGGGGTCATGTGCGCGTCTTTGCACCTCTGGGCCTGGGGAACCACGTAGACCATCAACTTGTCTTCAGGACAGCCCGCAGCCTTCCTCCTCGTTACGGCGTACTATTTTATGAGGATTATCCGTATGCCCAGGTAGACGGCGCGCTACAAAAGAGGCTCGCAGGCATGGATCAGAAGGCTCAATCGCTTGTTACCTCGATCACGGAACTGATCGGTATCAAGATAGCTGCCGTCGCCCGCTACAAATCGCAGCTCGGGGTTCTTTTCGGCTCCCCCGATGCTATGCCCAGGGCGGTGCGAGCCTACAGTGAATCGGTGGCGCAGACCTCCGGTATGGCAGGCTATGCTGAGCGAGTATGGAGGCTGCCCCTTGCTTATACTCTGGCATAAGAGTGACCCTGGGGTAGGAGACCCTCTCTGGACAAACCTCACCGTCCTTGACACTGTAGAAGGGACTTATCTCTGTAGAAGGACCCCTCTTTTGAGAACAGACAAGCGAAACCCCGCGGGGTTTCGCTTGTCTGTTCTCAAAAGTAAAAACAGGAGAAACAAATCAAAATCCTGTGGATTTTGATTTGTTTCTCCTGTTTTTCAAGGAAATGAGGTTGCTCAGCACTCTATGAGTGCAGGGGGTTATCCCTGCTTTTTCAGCAGCTTCAGATAGCAAACAGACGCTTCGATGCCTCGGAAAACATTATCGAGCTTCATCTTCTCGTTGGGGGCGTGCAGGTTGTCGTCGGGGAGGCCAAAGCCCATGAGGATAGAGGGGGCGCTGAGCACTTTGCTGAAGAGCGACACGATAGGTATCGAGCCCCCTCCCCTGATGAATACCGCCTCTTTACCAAAGGTCTCTGAGAGCGCTTCTGTGGCGGCCTTCATGAAGGGCGTGTCGGTAGTGAGGAGCACCGGCTCGGCCGTATGTATCAGGTTAACCTTTACCGTGGCGTATGGCGGGCAGATGCTCTGCACATAGCCCTGGAACGCCTCCCAGATCGTCGTAGGGTTCTGATCTGCTACAAGGCGCATGCTGATCTTGCACTTCGCCTGGCTCGGGATCACTGTTTTGGCCCCCTCGGCAGTGAAGCCGCCTATTATGCCGTTGGCGTCCAACGTCGGACGCGCGCCCACCTGCTCGAGCACCGAGAAGCCGGGCTCGCCGGTGAGCGCAGGCGAGCCGACTTCCTTACTGCGCATCTCCTCTGGATCGAAGGGTAGCTCGGCCAGCGCTTTGCGCTCGATGTCGGTGAGCGCTCGCACGCTGTCGTAAAAGCCGGGCACCTGGATGCGTCCTTCCTCATCCTTCAGTTTGGCGACGATGTGGCAGAGCGTATTGATCGCGTTGGGCACGGCCCCACCATAGAGGCCGGAGTGGAGATCATGCGAGGCTCCTGTGACGGTTAGCTCCGTGTAGACCATGCCCCGCAGGCTTACGTCGATGCCGGGCAACCCATCGGCGAACATGTGGCTGTCGCTGATGAGCACCGCGTCGCATTTTAGCTCGTTCGGGTGCTCTTTGACGTATGCCTCTATGCCTTCGCCGCCCACCTCTTCTTCACCTTCGACCAGGAAGCGCACATTGATCGGCAGGCTGCCATCTCTTTTCATGAGGCTTTCCACGGCCTTGAGGTGTATGTAAAGC
>JALYYZ010000350.1 GCA_030945985.1 Chloroflexota bacterium | reverse complement strand
CCATAGGGCTGCTTCGTCTGCTCGGTGAGACCAACATTGCCTCTGCTTGTCGCCGCTTTGCTGCTCAACCCGCCCTTGCTGCTTCTGCTCTCGGTCTTCTCAACCGAGAATGAATAGACCCTGTGCAAAGTGCGAGGCGTCGTGGTGTCTTCAGGAGGCCTCGCGCTCTGCTATCTGCTATGGTTGAAACCCCGGCGACTCACGTAACTTCCGTAAGTTGAGAGTTCTTAATGTAGCTTCCAGGGACCTTTTAGCTTTTGAAAGTGGAACAACCAAATCAAAACCCGCAGGTTTTGATTTGGTTGTTCATGGAAATGAGCGCTCTTTCCCAAGAGGTCGCTGAAGAGGCGTTAAGTTGCCCGTTGAGCGTAGCAACTGTCAACTTACCTCTGTATGTGCCATTAGCCATGCAAAGAAAAAGCACCGTCCCAGACGGTGCTTTTTCTTTGCATGAGATCAATTAACGCGTCACGGTTCTCATCTGTGGAGCATGGCACCTCAGCAGGCGCTTTAGGCACTCTCCTCAAGCTCGGTATCGCTCACTTGCTCTGCGGCAGGAGCAGCGGCAATGGGCGAGGCGGCTTCACGCTCGTAGTTGCGGTCGTTACGAGCAACCAGGATAGGTTCGCGCTTGCCGTTTATTACATCGGCAGTGACCACGCACTTGCGCACGTTATCTTGCGAAGGTATCTCATACATCACGTCGAGCAAAGTCTCTTCGATGATGGTACGCAAGCCGCGAGCTCCCGTTTTCTGCTTCATAGCGCGCTCGGCTGCTGCTTCCAGGGCGTCCTGGTTGAACTGCAACTCCACGTTGTCCTGCTTCATCAGCTTCTGGTACTGCTTGATGATGGCGTTCTTCGGCTCAACGAGGATGCGGACGAGCGCCTCTTTATCAAGGGGATCGAGGGCTACAACTATCGGTAGTCGGCCCACGAATTCAGGTATGAGGCCAAACTTCAGCAGGTCCTCGGGGATCACCTTGGACAGAAGCGCGGCCGATTGTTTTGCCCGCTCTTCGGGGTTCCCCGTGCGGGTAAAGCCCAGGGTGTTGCCGCCACCCACACGCTTGGCGATGATCTCTTCGAGGCCCTCGAAGGCGCCTCCACATATAAACAGAATATTGCTCGTATCTACCTGTATGAAGTCCTGGTGGGGGTGTTTACGACCCGACTGCGGAGGCACATTGGCAACAGTGCCCTCGATGATCTTGAGCAATGCTTGCTGTACTCCCTCTCCTGACACATCGCGTGTTATAGAAGGGTTGTCACTTTTGCGGGCAATTTTGTCTATCTCATCTATGTAGACAATACCGCGCTCTGCTCGCGCTATATCGAGATCGGCAGCCTGTAGGAGCCGGAGCAAGATATTTTCTACATCTTCGCCAACGTAACCTGCTTCCGTAAGGGCCGTTGCATCAGCAATGGAGAAAGGAACGTCCAGGATCTTAGCCAGCGTCTGCGCCAGCAAAGTTTTGCCGCAACCAGTAGGTCCAAGCATCAGGATGTTGCTCTTGCCCAGGTCAACGTCTTCGCCTTTGGCATTAGAGCCTACACGCTTATAGTGGTTGTACACAGCGACGGATAGCACCTTCTTCGCGCGGTCCTGGCCTATCACGTATCCATCGAGTAGTTCCGAGATACGCTTAGGCTTTGGTACCTGCCGTCCGAGAGTAAAGTCGGATTTAGGCGCGCTCTGCTCTTCTTCGTCTATAATCTCGCGGCAAAGCTCTATGCATTCGTCACATATATAGACGGCTCCCGGCCCGGCGATGAGCTTACGCACATCTTCCTGGCTCTTACCGCAAAAAGAGCAGCGGTACTGGGGCTTACCGCTCCGTGGGTTGGCCATGCTGTTTGGCTCCTAAGTTTAGACTTATGGGAGTATAGCGTATCACGTATTGCATACTGTCTTTTGTGCAGCAGCTAAGTCCAGCTTAGCACATAGTAGGCAATGTGCAATACGTGATACGCAGTAAATTTAGCCTCTAATCGAGCCCGCTATAAGATTATCGGCGCTGCTGTTGCTTGGTTCAGCGCCGGGCATCTCTCCTGCGTTATCGATTACCTGGTCGATAATACCGTAATCTTTCGCCTGGTACGAGTCCATAAAGAAGTCGCGGTCAAAGTCGCGGCCTATCTTCTCTACAGACTGACCTGTGTGCTTGGCCATGATCTCACGCCCTTTGTTCTGGAGCCTGAGAAGCTCACGCACCTGTATCTCCACATCGGGGGCCGAGCCATGTCCCGTACCACCGAGCGCCGGGTGCATGTGTATCGTAGCGTTAGGCAGAGCATACCGCTTGCCCGCAGCACCGGCACACAGCAAGATAGTGCCCATAGAGGCAGATAGGCCGAGGCATATCGTGGTGATCTCCGGTCGGACAAACTGCATAGTGTCATAGATCGCCAGGCCCGCTGTAACTACGCCACCGGGGCAGTGAATATACATCTGGATATCACGATCCGGGTCTTCGTGCTCCAGGAAGAGGAGTTGTGCCACGATAGCGTTAGCCACCTGGTCGTCTATAGGCGTACCCAGAAAGATTATGCGGTCACGCAGCAGGCGAGAGTATATGTCGTATACGCGCTCACCACGATTACTACTTTCGACCACGTAAGGGATAACTGACTGGGGACCAGGCATCCATAGCTCTTGTTTCTTGTCCATTGCTTTATTTTCTCCTGTGGGGCATATTATACATCTTTTCCTGTCCGTCACAACTAGTTTTCCCCAAAGGTCGGGGCCACTCTAACTCTGTTGATAGGACACTATAGCCGGTATGCAGAGAAGCGGATTGGGGTCTCTGCTTGTATAGAAGGAACCTCAAGCGGCTCCTTTTCAATTATACCATTAAGGTCTAGCGCCTCCTGGCATTGCCTTCCAGAGACGGAAAGGGAATAACCAATCCCAACCCTGCGGGTTGGGATTGGTTATTCCCTTTGTTATTTCTCTTAATAGAAACTATTAGCCCTTATTGCCGATTGGACAATACGTTAGCGACCATGGCACTGCTTGTATTTCCTGCCGCTACCGCAGAAGCATGGATCGTTGCGACCAATCTTGGCTTTCGCAGTAGCGCCAACAGATGCAGGCGCAGGTACACGCTGACCACCTGCGGATCGTGACGCTTGAGGCGGTTGGGCTTTGCTGCCATTACCTTTGCCGTTGTGCATCTTCTGGCTGTAGTCTTTTGTGCCTGACGGTTGTTGGGTAGCCTGAGATACTTGTTGTGCCTGGGATCGCTGGGCTTCCATTTGGGCCTGCTCAGCCTGTCGTGCAGATGCCCGAGCAGACTCCGCTTTTTCGCCCATCAGCAGCACGTTCATAACAACCAATTGCCTGATTTCTGCTTTCAGCTCATCGAAAAGCTCGTAAGCTTTTACTCTGTACTGTACCAGGGGATCTTTTTGTCCATATGCCTGGAGGCCAATGGAGTGGCGCAGCCCCTCCATCGTGGTCAGGTGGCGCGTCCACAGATAATCGATGACGCGTAGCATCAAGTCTGATTCCTGCCAGCGTACGAACGCATTTTTCACAATCTCGTGCGGCTCCGCAGAGAGTTGCGCTAAGGGTATGTTCTCTACCTGCTCCAGGCCCTCCACGCCAAGTTGCTCCTCGATCTGCCTGTAAACGGACCTCGGCAGGCGATTATCGACAAGGGATATAAGGGGCATGTGGGAGTTGGTTTCTACAAAGACATCACCAAGGGTACGCTCGATTTCTATATACAAGCCTTCCAATTGCACCTGTAGTTCGTCCGCAACAGCGTCCGAACCGCTCGTGCCCATCATAGACTTACTACCGTTGCCGCCGCTCTCAGCCTCCACGTAACGTGCCGCTGTAGTAGCGGTGAGTGGGAAGTTCAATCCGATGGTGGCAAGTAAGTTGCGTGTAAGCTCCTCGTGCCGAGGGTCTATTTCAGCAGCGTCACCGATAGCATTGATAGCAACTGTGCTTAGATCGGCCCCGGCGCTGCGTGCCGTTTGAGCCAGGTATTCTTCAAGCTTTTCGAGTCGCGGGGCTTGATCACGCTCGAAGCCTTCGCGCACTATAGGGAAGAGGAAATCTTGCGCTTCTGCGTAGCCCATTTCCTCATCACTAATCTGTTTGACCATCTCGGGCGGGAGGCCAAGAATGGTGCCCAGCTTGTTGTAATCAGTTTCACCGCTACCGGCAATCTCGTAGTACTCATCACCTATG
>JALYYZ010000331.1 GCA_030945985.1 Chloroflexota bacterium | reverse complement strand
GAGGCCGGCAAGAGGCAAGGCGCAAATGGTCAGGCGCGAGGAACGGCAAAGAGCTCGCAGCCCCTGGAGCTTGATCCACTCTTCAGCGAGGACGATTGAGCTTTGCTCTTCGATGTACTGACCCTCTTTCCCGAGATGTTTCCGCCGGTCATGGGCCGCAGCATCTGGGGTCGGGCGGCAGAGGCAGGGCATGTCAGCATGCGTCTGCATAATATCAGACATTACACCACCGACAAGCATCACACTGCGGATGATTACCCCTACGGAGGCGGAGCAGGCATGGTGATGAAGGCCGAGCCGATCTTCAAGGCTGCTGAATGGGTGTACAGTCTGCCCGGTACGTCGAACGGCGTTACGCTCTACGAACCATCTGCGGACGACCTGCAAACGGGTGCTCATACGATACCTACCCCGGCAGACGTACCCATAATCCTGATGAGCCCACAAGGAAGACCCTTCACGCATGCTATAGCCGAAGAGTTAGCACGGCAAAATCGCCTCATCATCATCTGCGGGCATTATGAAGGGGTCGACGAGCGAGTCCGCAAGCACCTTGTGACGGATGAGATCAGCATAGGTGACTACGTACTCACAGGTGGCGAACTCGCCGCTATGGTGGTAGCTGATGCGGTGGCTCGCCTGGTGCCCGGCGTGCTGGCGGAGGGCTCTGCCGAGGAGGAGTCGCATGCCCGCAGCAGGCTCGAATACCCTCACTATACACGTCCGGCCACCTTTCGAGGCTGGGGTGTGCCACCCATACTGAGCAGCGGGCACCACGCCCAGGTAGCCGCCTGGAGACGCAGGGAAGCTCTGCGCCGCACCTACCTCCAACGTCCTGACCTCCTGACAGATGTCGCCCTGACCCAGGAGGAGCAGCGGTGGCTGGAAGAGATAAAAACTGAGGATTAACCTTCATCGGGCCACCCCTAAAACGCAGAGTCAGGAGATCCCCTCGAGAAGGAGAATGCATCTCTTGAAGAACAAACAATACAAACCTGCGGGGTTTGTATTGTTTGTTCTTCTCTAACTCTCTGCACGCCGACCTGATGAGGCGCTAGCGCAGAGTGAATCCTATAACTCCCTCCAGGTGTGACTGTCGCCCTTGCACCTCAAAGAGCCACGCACCCAGAGGCGTGCTGGGGAAGGCTGTGGAGGGTACCAGGCTAATAATCAGCCTTCCATCCGCATCTGCCACATAAGCGCCATTGTTCGAGCCTGCCGGGTAAAGGATCGAGCCGCCTGGGGCCGTAAACTTAACCTGCACATTCTCCGAAGCGCCCAAACCCTGGGCCGAAAATGTGAATGGCCCCCCTGGCGGGCCGTAGCCCGGTTGTACCCTCAGCAGCAAGCCTGCGGGCGGCTCTGTGGGTACGACCGGCACTGTAAGGCTTGGTGTGGGACTACCAACGTGAGGAAAAGAGGTCGGCAGGGGTGTATGAGTGCGTGTGGGTGTGCGCGAATATATCGGGGCAGTCACCGTAGGGCCGTATGTCGGGGTGAGGGTCCGAGGAATCTGACCGGCAGGCAGAAGATCAAAGTAGGCAATAGACTCATGACCGCTTCCCTTGCCATGAAAGGTGATCGCCCAGAGGCCGGGACTCAAGCCAATTGTCGGCACCGCCACGTTGGCTACCTTACCGTCCTCAGCAGCCTTCAAGTTGATCCGCGCATCTGCAGCCGACCCGTCGGGCCCTGTGAACCAGGAGACTATATCTTCGCCATACTTGAAGCCCGTCAGAGAGGCAAACAATGGGGAACCTGCATCAGATACCTGTGGACTGATAGAAGCATCTATCGAGGCCGGCACTGAAGGCATAGCAAAAGTAGGTGAGGCGAGAGGCACCAGAGGAGAAGGCAAAGGGCCGCCATACAGCCAGCGGTAGTAATGTTGGCCCACATTGCCCATCTGCACCTGCCAGTCCTTTGTAAAAGAGGGTATATAGGCTAGAGTACGACGCTCATAAAGTTGGAAGAGAACATCGTTGTATACTCCCCCTATCTTCACCCGAGCCCAATAAGGTTCGCTTATAGGGTAGCCCATAACGTAGACCCAGTCGGCGATACTCTGCCCATCGATGAGCTTCCCACCGGAGGAGATAAGCCCCTTCAGGTTAAGAAACTCCCACATTGCGGAGGGTATATTATGCCCAAAAGCATCGCTATAGGCTCCGAGCATCGCGCCTGGATAAAGGCCAAGAGCCTGGTTGCTCCCCAACCGGCCCGATCTGCTTATCGTGGCGGTGACCAGTTGGCCAACCACTCTGACGGCGCGGTTTGAGCCAGGCGCTCCTATAGAGGCCACTCCTCTGAACGAGGTGTATGTCGGCGCATCCGGGTCGGTAGAAAGACCATCACCACCCAAAGCAATTTCCGCAGGAGGCAGTCGAGTATAATCGTGATCGCCTACCTGCCGCTTGCCGGAGACCATTTCGGCCACCAGCAAACCAGTGGTGACAAACCAGGGGCTGTTGCGGTCGCTGCTGATGTTATTTATCTCCATACGCGCCTTATCGAAGTACTGAACCAGGCGTGTGCCACCCTGTCCGGCTGAATAAGGCTCTTGCCTGGATGTTCCCGGCTGGGGACCCCAGTACCAGCTCCGCTCTGCCTTGCCGAGAGCAACCGGCGCATCGGTACGCTCCCAAACGGCTTGAAAAGCCCTGTCCGCAAAGGGAACGGACGCCGCCTGTCCCTGAAAAGGGATGGAAGCAAAGAGTGTAAAACAGGATATTAGAAGGGAGAGTTTTACCCAGGAGGCACGGCCCAGGCGGCATAAATACGGAGATAAGAGCATCTTCACACCCAGAGTCTAGCACGAGGGGCAGGAGGTGTCAAAACAATCCCACCAATATACGGCCCGCAGACGTTGACTTCTGGGTGCTGTTGATCTCCCACAGGAGTCCAAACCGTCAAGCTGAATGCTGCGCCAGATCGTACTTAGAGACCTCAACCAGGCTACCATCAGGGTCGCGCAGGCAAACAGAGAGTATTGCGCCTTGAGCGCCCATGCGAGGCACCGGACCCTCTTCTACAGGAATCCCGCGTTCGCTGAGATGAGCCAAAACCAGGCTTATTGGCGTCTCAGTGACAAAGCAGAGATCAGCAGAGCCTGTAACCTGTTACTCTAATGCAGAGCTGAATGCTGCCATATGGCCGGGTCTACTTCTGCACATTGTCATCGCCCGCAGTAACCAGGATATCTACCGGCTTCTTGTCGGAGTTGGCTACAGGAGCCGCTGATGCATTACCTTTTATAACAGCCGATGGGGTGACACCAAGAGCCGTTGTGAGCGCTTCGATCGTATGAGGCTTCTGGCCGCCGGTGAAGTCTGTAATGGTGGTTACAGGATGTTTACCCTGGTCGGGAGCAGCTGACAGATCGGGCACATTGAAACCTTTGGCAACAAGCCCGTCATAGACTTTGCGGCCGATGCCGTTTGTGTTTGTGCCGTTTTGCACCGACAGTCTCGCGGCCTCTCGCGCTAGCTGTGGATCCGCGAAAGCCGCCGCGATCTTGGGCCGTATCAGGCTCCAATCGGGCACCAATACATCGGCGCCGCCTATACTGCGCTCACTGACCATATTCTGGTCGATCAGCACAGTCTGAATTGAACTGGAACTGATCTCCCTGGAGAGCTGCGCCAACGACCCTACCTGTGTAATGGAGAGGTCAGTCTGCACAGCGTTCTGCAACTGCGTCAGCAGGTCATACAGGTGCGTAATCAAGTTGAGACTTACCCCTTGCTGCCGCAGAGCGAGAAGTACCTGTTGCTGACGAGAGTTACGCCCGATATCGCTGTCTGCATGGCGGGAGCGCGCATAGGTCAATGCTGTGTGCCCGTCCATGTGCTGAAGCCCGGCGGGCACATAGATACGGGTATAACCGTAGTCCATGAACGGATATTCGTTGTCAGCGAGAGGCTTGGGAACATCGATCGTCACTCCGCCCATAGTATCTATTACCCGCTCGAAACCCTTGAAATCGACCTGGGCATAATAGTGTATGGGAATACCGAAGTTTTTCTCGACCGTCTCCATTGCCAGTTCCGGGCCGCCCCCTGGCACCTTGTCCGTATCGCCATGTTGGTAGGCCGAGTTCACGCGCCCTTCGCCATAGCCGGGTATGGGTACCCACAGGTCACGAGGTATCGACAACATGGCAGCGCTTTTGTTCTTGGGATCGATGTGTATGATTATCTGGGTGTCGGCACGGGTATCTTGCTCGGCGGTACGCAAATCGAGGCCGATGAGCAGTATATTGACAGGGTCTCCCGCCCCCCAATTAGGAAAGACAACCGACACCGGAGTGCCATCGGGGCCGGTGACGGCATTTGGCCTCACGGTCACGGGCGTCCTGAAAATGCCCTTTATGGTCCTGGTAACCTGACCGATCGTCTGAGACAACACTAGGTAAGAGCCGGTACCTCCCACAAGCACGAGGCCGAGCAGAGCCATGAGGAGCATACGCGTCCTGCGACGGCGAGCTTCCGTGCGCCCCCGAGCCTGGGCGCGCTCGGTAAGAAGCGGCGTAGTACCCTTACCCCTGAAAGGCGGCGAGCCGGGCCGCGCTCGGTAGGACGTCATGGATGCGCGAGCGTCTGCGCTCTGCCCTGGTTGGGTATTCGGGCCTGTTGGCCTGCCATCTCGGCTGTATCTGTTCAAGCCGGTTCCCTCTAATTGAACAAGTGTAAGCCGTCAAGAGTAGCTCGTTGGGGCAGAGTAACTCGTTGGAGGCACTATAAACTTAACGGCTGCACAGCGTGCCGCGTTGCAAGCACCAATCAAGCACCAATATTGTAACACAGCAACTTCGCAGCACACAAAGATTTGCACCCGGACAGCGAATAGTACCGGATAGAACAAATCACCCACAGGCGCTGAAAAAGTATATCGGACTGGGGTAGTGGTCAGGCGTAAACATCTGCGGCATGGCTTAGTGATATGCACATCACGGCCCACCCCTTGCACTGTTATAATAAGCTTGCGCACTGTAATAGCGGCACGGAGAAGCAAAGAATGAGCGAAGAACAAAAAGAGGAGACGCAGAGGGAAACATACAAGGATAGCGATACGGTTCGTATACTCCCTGACGGTGCCTTCCACAGGGACGCCGGACAACATGACACAGCAAATGTTGAAGAGCAGCCGCCGTTGCGACATGGCACCCTCTATACCCCCGCGCCGGAGGCTACTCAGCCCCGTCCACAGCGACGCTTCGAGCCCTACGGGGCTACAAACGACCACCAGGTGGCACGCTCAAAGCCGCCTGTCGAGCCCTTTACCTATTCTCACCAGCCGCTGGCAAGAGACACTGCAGGCGAGCGCCGGCAAGATACGCACGAGCCGACTACAACTGCGACGACTGCCACAACCGCCAAACGCGGCCCCTCAGCATGTGTGATACTGGCAGGTACTTTCTCACTGCTCGCCGTGGCGTGTGCTGTGCTTGCGTTCGCTACATTTCGTGACGGGCTGGGTGGCCTGGGCAAGCTCACCGGCTTTATACCCAGCTTTGGCTTCGTAACTACACCCACCGTGACCATAGATACCAGCCGCCCGGCAGTGATAGACCGCGTGCGGGCACTGGGTAAACTGGAGACAGTACATTACGAGCTGGAAAAGGTGGTGAGCGGCAAGAGCAGTGGCATGCTCCCCGACTTCTTCACAAGCGACAAAATCCTACTCGTTGCGCATGGGGAAGTGGTAGGCGGCATAGATTTAGAGGCGGTAACCCCCTCCAACATTACGGGTACGGGCACAATAGTACAGATCACGCTGCCCCCGGCCCAGATACTTTACAGCAAACTGGATAACGACAAAACATATGTCTATGACCGACAAACAGGGATCTTTAATAAGCCCGATCCCAACCTGGAGACACAGCTACGCAAGGTGGCTGAGCAGGAGATAGTCAAAGCCGCCCAGGAGGACGATATACTGGGAAAAGCCAGGGTAAACGCGGAGGGAGTGCTCCGCTCTCTGCTATCGGGGTTAGGTTACACGGACGTCCAGTTCAAGGAGGAGCCATAATGGCTGAGAACAAGAAAGTAGAGGAGTTGAGACGCAAATCGCGCTTAGCCGCTATGGAAGGGTTGAGGCCACGCGGAGGTTTCCCGGTCCCGCCGCGTAAAGCGGTAAGCAGGGCCAATAAATACTCTAAGAAGCTAGCCTATCCTGTACCACCCTACCCCGGAGCTAGCCTGCCGCAACTCTACAGGTGGGCACACCACGAGTATTGGCAGTTGGGCCGGTGGCGCAACCTCGCACTGCCTTTTGCTATTCTCTCTGCTCTTTTAACCTGGGAGCGAGAGCACGAGATGAAGGAAGCGCGGTGGTCGGAGATAGAGAACAACTTCAACCGCCGGAAGGCCGCTGAGATTTACGTTTCTACAGGGCGCCCCAAAGCCAGGAAGCGCAAACTGCTAGGGCTCATACCTCTGCCGGGCGGCAAAAAGTCCTGACGCGCACAAGGCGAAATTTGGCTCTCAGCACCTATATGACAAATGGCCGAAGTTAACCCTTTACCCCATTGACAATTATGGTATAATATAGAAAATACGTTCTATATTACCGAGGTGTGCCGATATGGTCGAGCGTCTGATTTCATCGAAGACCAAAGACAATGAAGAAGAGATAGAGCAAACTTTGCGCCCGAGGCGGCTCGCCGAGTACATCGGGCAGGAAAAGTTGAAAGATCATGTCCAAATCATGCTGGAAGCGGCCAAGGCGCGTGGCGAGGTGCTGGACCATATGCTCTTCTATGGGCCTCCGGGCCTGGGCAAAACGACTATCAGTACTGTTATCGCTAACGAGATGGGCGTGCCTCTCAAGACCACATCGGGCCCCGCCATCGAGCGCCCCGGTGACCTTGCAGCCATACTTACCAACCTCAAAGCCAACGAGATACTCTTTGTCGACGAGATACACCGCCTCAACCGCGCTATCGAAGAGGTCCTCTACCCAGCTATGGAAGACTACTCTCTCGACGTAATGATAGGTAAAGGGCCCTCCGCGCGCTCCCTACGCCTGGCGCTCCCGCCTTTTACTATTGTGGGAGCAACTACACGTCTCGCTATGCTCTCATCGCCTCTGCGTGACCGCTTCGGCGTTACGTTCCGCCTGGAGTATTACTCCCTGGACGCAATGGAGAAGATTATCACTCGCTCGGCCAAAATTCTCGGAGTGGTAATCGAGGCGCACGGCGCTTCCGAAATTGCGCGCAGGAGCCGTGGCACTCCCCGCGTAGCTAACCGTTTATTGCGCCGCGTGCGCGACTACGCTCAGGTGCGAGCTGATGGCATAATCACAGCGGACGTGGCGAACGAAGCTCTGAAACGCCTGGAGATCGACTCCTTGGGCTGCGATGATGTTGATAGGCGTATTCTGCACACAATCATCGACAAGTTTGATGGTGGGCCCGTCGGTCTGGACACCATAGCAGCAGCCACCAGTGAAGAGTCCGACACGATCATGGATGTATACGAACCCTACCTGCTTCAACTCGGCTTCCTTGCACGTACCCCTAGAGGCAGGGTAGCAACGCGCAGAGGCTATGAGCATATGGGTATTCCCTACCCGATCCGCTTCGAAGATATAGAAATCGAGCAACCCAAGCTCTTTTAGTCAGTTACACTTCTTTTAGTGCGGCTTCATGGGCCTTTTAGCTTTTGAAAGTAAAACAAACAAATCAAAACCCCGCAGGGTTTTGATTTGTTTGTTTTTGGAAAGAAGCACTCGTTCCCCAAGAGGTACGTGGAAGCTGTATTAGGAACAAAGAGGTAAGTCTAGTCTACTTTGGCTTACCTCTTTGTTCTCTGTGCGCGTTGCATGAGCCACCACATGACGTTCCACACTATGGCTGCCCAGCCCAGCCAGGGCAACACGGCATCAGCGCCTCGCTTGACCCGCACCCTGCCGGAAGCCACAACAATTTCGCCTGTCTTGTAGCTGAAGCTCTTCTTGCTGACTTGAAGGCTGCCATGTAGTGCTATACGAGTACGCCCTGATTGCTCAACAGGCTCACCAAAAGAGAGAATTACGGCATCAGGTTGCGAAAAAGGGCCGTCAAGCTCAGCCATCTTTCAGCCACCTTCTAACGATAAACAGCAGTAGATATGAGCCGGGACCCACAAGCGTCAAGGCCATGAGCAGCCACCGGGTAGTCCGGTCTATACCTGCTTCCAATCTGGTCACCCCAACGTCATCGATGACATATATGGCTGTGGGCCGTACAAGTCTTACGCTGAAATCCAACACTCTGATTTCGTGCCACATTGCCTCGGGCACAAGGCTGATTATTTGCTGCCCGGTGCGTATATATAAGGGACTGCCTCTTTGCGCTCCGTGTTCATTGTTCCACAAATTCGTTCTCCATTGGTAATACTGGTGCCGCTTCATGGACCTTTTAACTTTGGAAAGTAGAACAACCAAATCAAAACCCGGCAGGTTTTGATTTGGTTGTTCTTGGAAATGAGCGCTCGTTCCCAAGAGGTCCATGAAGCGGCACTAGTATCTCACCAGCTAAATAATGATTGTTTGGTTCCATTCTATCTCACATGGTGAGATAGAATGGAACCATCAATACTTTGCTAGTAGGGTACTAGTACCTCACCAGCTAAAGATTGAAGGTTATGATAAAATAATAGCATGAGTAGTAGATATACGATCCAGTTGAGCGATGAGCAGCGCATCGAACTGGAACAACTGATCCGCACGGGCAAGGCTGC
>JALYYZ010000317.1 GCA_030945985.1 Chloroflexota bacterium | reverse complement strand
CAGGATTAGAAATGCCTCGAAGTGGCGATACTTGAACAGCTTGGGCTGGGGCTCAGTTGGCATGAGAAGGGCTCCGATGGCGAACAAGAAAGGTCGGTTGGTGCTACTCTAACCGATCCATTGAGTTGTTGCAACACAGCCCTGTATTATATTGTGCTGGTAAAAGATGGTATCTCTTTGTCTAATCCTGAATTAAGCGTGGAGGAGAAATCAGTGAAGGAGATTGCACACAGGCAAGCCCATATGCGGCTATATGTCGCCGCACTGCTGTTCACAGGGTTACTTGCCGGCTTTGGAATATCGAGCAGGCTACAGAGTGTAAGCGCCGCGACGTTATGGCAGGCTCAAAGCGAGCAGTGTGGCCTTATACAGGAGCGCGGGGCACAACTGGTTGAGGACACCGCAGGGGCTCAGCAAGCAGAGCTTTGCTTCCTGCATGCCTATGGGCAGCGCCTTCCTGCTACCCTGGTGCTGCAGATTATGGGTATTGACACGGTCGGGAAGCATACCCTGGCCCTGGGAACTTCAGATACTCAGGGCGGTGGCGGCCAATACGGAGTTACCGATACAGTCGAGTTCCGGGTGGTGCCTCGACCACAGGTCACGACGACAGTCTACAACTGCTCGGGGCTGTTACAGAGTGACCGTGGATTGGTAATAACAGGGTGCGGACAGGAGGGAGACTTGCTGATACCGGTGCCTCTCCCCCTAAACGTTGGAACCCCTGGTCCTCCAACTACCCCGACTAGCCTACCAACCTCGACTGCTCTACCTGCTCCTTCTCCTGACTCAGCTACACCTGCACCCGCCATTGTGACGCCGGGTATGCCCGCGACAGGGGAAGTAGAAGAGACAGGGGCCGCGATGGAGTTGGTTCTCTTGACCTCGCTCCTCCTGGCTGGAGGGGCACTACTGAGGATACTTGTCAAAGGGCGCAGCCGTGCGTAAGGAGCGAGGGAGAATGGTGAGAACCTGCGATACCGGCCTACTCTGTGGTTAGGTGCTGCAATATGAGGGTTCTCCGGTGAATTGACATGTAGATGCTCGCTAGGAGATGGCCCGAGCTATGAGAAAGGCTGCGGCAGCGGCAAGGCCACCGATCAGCACGGTCTGTAGGGCGCTGCGCACCGGACGGGTACCGGTAAAGCGCCCTTTCACATAACCAAAGAGTGTCAGCGCTATCAAGGTAGCTACCACCGAAACGAGCAACGCTGTCTGTACATGAGATAGGAGGATGTATGGACTCAGTGGGATAAGCCCGCCTGCTATGTATGCGCCTGCGATTGTTAGTGCGCTGGTAAGTGCCCGCTTCGGGTCCGGCTCCTCCAGCCCTAACTCAAACCTCATCATGAAATCGACCCAGGCATCTGGCCTGCGGCTCAATGCTTCTACTATAGGCGCGCTCTCCTCAGCAGTGAGCCCGTACGATTGAAAGACCTCGGCCACCTCTGCCTTTTCTATGTCGGCTTTCTCTCTGACCTCTTGCTCTTCTCTCAGCCGCTCGCTGGCATAATGTTCCGCGTCGCTCTTGGCGGCCAGGTAGCCACCAAGGCCCATGGCGATAGAGCCCGCTGCGATCTCGGCAAGTCCCGCCGTTACAATAATGCTCGTGGTGCTTATAGCGCCCGATAAGCCCGCTGCCAGGGCGAAGGGGACCGTCAACCCATCGGACATGCCGATCACGACATCTCTGACAGTTTCGCCCGCGGTGAAATGCCGCTCTACGTGTGGGGTCTGCGGCATCGCTTGTGACATAATCTCCGACATATTCTCTGTTCCTCTACTCTAGCTGGTTTGCGTGGCTATTGCCGTTTTAGATAGATTGTGCTGTGCCCGCCCTCGATGGCTGGAGCCCGAGGGATCGAGCATTACTAGAGGTACGTCCAGACTGCAGAACGTGGATTGAGGATAATCTACTCGGTCTGAAGATGCATTAGGGCTCACAGGACAGGTAGCCACGCTGTGAAGTTTACAATCGTCGCTTCCCGATCTAGTGGCAACCTGACTGGGCTGGCCATATCGCTGCAAGGTGGGGCATAATAGAGTTAGAGGCGCAAGGCCAAATCATACTTTGGGGGCTGCTTAATAGTTCCGGATAGTCCTAATTTCTCAATAGAGTGCAAGATCAAGATCACCACACAAGGAGCAATCAATTATGGGATTCGATCAATATCACGAGCCGGCAGGCGAGCTGTCGCAGGAAGTTCGCACATTCGCACGTATGATTACTTCGCTTGTCGAGGAAGCGGAAGCGATAGGCTGGTACGAGCAGCGTATCTCAGTCGAGAAGGATGGTGAGGCGAGAGCAATCATGGCGAGCGCTCAGGAAGAAGAGTTCAAGCACTTCGGCATGGACCTAGAATTCCTGCTCCGTCACAAGCCAAAGTGGCGCGCTGCCCTCCAGCCTATCCTGTTCCAAGATGGAGATATCGTTGAGTTGGGCAAGAAGGGGGAGCAAGAGGAGGAAAAGACTACATAGCCGGGTGCCTCAAGGAGGTTTAGCTTTAGCTATATTTAGAGACGCAGCGGTAGGTGGCTTCGGCCAATGGGAGGAAGCGTACCTGCCGCCATCTCTTGGAGGCATAAAGGGTGCTGAAAAGATAGAGGCCGAAGGCACTCCAGAGTTAGCAGCTCTTCTTTGTGGTTTTGGGGAGTGCAACCTGCGGTCTTGCCCTTATAGATTGCTCGTTGGTTGCGTCCAAGGGCTTACAAAAGAAAGCTCACCACGAGACAACTGATCAAAATTGAATCTCCTTGCATCGCCTGTACCTTTGCACCCGACTTCGCTTAGACACTCTGCTGCTGTAGGCTTGCCGCATAGCGCAATCCTCCGGGAGGCTAAGGCATTGTGTAGATTACAGAGTATGGAGCTCTACAAGATGATCTTAGTAGAACCCTGGATGCAAAGTATCGCCTTTTCGCTTCTTTTCGCAGCTTTAGTTGTTCGCTCTCTAATCCGATTCCAATAGACGCAGTGTATTATTAAAGAGATATATAGTATTAGAGAGGATCAATTTCATTGGCCAGAGATAGCACCAAATCAGCATCGCTAAGCAGACCTGCTTCTCATAACTCCACGGTACAGCCCCCTTTGCGGCAACATACGTCTCCATCTTCGACGCCACCCTCCGTGCAGATACCCAGCTGGGTAATATTGCCGCTCAGGCTCTTCCTCGGAATAAGCTTTCTGTCGGCGGGCTTCGACAAGCTGACAGACCCAACCTACCTCGAACCCTCGGCAAGCAGCTACATTGGCCACCAGATAGCGCAGTTTGCGCTCGGCACCCCGCTAGAAGGCTTCCTGCTCAACGTGGCGGTACCTAACGCTTCGTTGTTCGGCGTACTGGTAATGGGTGGGGAGCTTTGCATAGGCATTGCCGTACTCCTCGGTCTGCTCACGCGCTTCAGTGCCGCGATGGGTCTCTTGCTCAGCCTTACATTCTTCCTCTCAGCTACCTGGAACGTCCACCCCTTCTATTTCGGCGCTGACTTGCCATACACCTTCGCCTGGCTCACCCTATTAATGGCTGGGGCAGGCCCCCTGGCACTCGATGCGCGGGTGAAAGAGTGGCTCTCACCTCCGCCGATTACTTATGCAAGCAAAGGCAAAATGGTCACTGTTGATGACACAGGCACGGCTATGACCAGGAGAACCCTCCTTGGTGTAGGAGTTACGGGCCTTACAGCAGTTCTGTTGGCGGCCATCGGGCCCAGCTGGGGCATCCTCAACTCCGAGAAGCGTAGCAGAGCTATGGCAGCTATTACTCCAAGCGCGTCTCCTGTCCAGATGCCTGCGGAGGGACCTCCGCCCTCGCCCCAAGCTACTCAGCCGGATGTGCAGGCTGGAGGCCCACCGGCGCAAGATCGGCCCACCACATTACCAGGCGAGGCAACACCAACCACAGTTAGTGCAGCGACGCCGGCGACCCAGGCTACTGCAACCACGGCCACCGCGATGGCCGGGCTCACAAAGGTGGCCGGTCCAAACGATGTGCCGGTAGATCAGGCGCTCGACTTTACCCTGCCTACAGGGGATCCAGCCGTCTTGGTGCGCAACAGTTCAGGCTACAGCGCTTATGTCGCAATATGCACACACGAGGGTTGCAGGGTTTCGTATTCCCCTCAGTCCAAGATAATTGGGTGTCCCTGCCACGGCGCCAAATTCGACGCAGCGAATGGTGGCCAGGTGCTGAGAGGCCCAGCCCGGCGCCCTCTCAGCTCGGTTAGCCTTACAGTCGGCTCGGACGGAAGCATTTACCTGGCAGGATAGATGCAAAGGGTAGGTACGAGGGGCTGATGCATCAGGTAAACGGCAGGCGCTTTAGTTCCGGCAGAGCTTAGATGAGACGGATTGAACACCGCAGAGGAAATTGCATGCGCCCACTCCTGACAGTTCCACACAGAGACCTTGTTCGATCATCATCTCTTCCAGATCACCTTAGCTCAGAGAGTACCTCAGGTACCGAGGAACATACAGCAGTATGAGAGCTGCCTCGAAGTCGCGGAAGGAGGAAATCTCACCTTAGATATTGCCTCTTGATGTCTTGACAATGGGGGGTGCGACACGTTCTTTAGCAAGCCGCTCAAAGCGGAATAGGTAGAGGCGGAGTTCAATCGAACTCCGACAACTTGATACTCGAAGTTGGGCGCGATTCCCAACCCTGTGTGAACCGGCGAAATGCATAGCCCTTGCGGTAGCGACTGACCATCAATCCGCAAAGCAGGGCTAAACGCAGGTATCTTGAACCCCAACCAGGCAACCCTGCCAGCAGGTAACTATGGACAGCGCAAGCGAATGTGCATTTGAAGTGTCGTAATCAAGAAGAAGCCAAAGTGGGTGGTAGGCTTCAGCCAAAAGGCAAAGGATAGGGGCCTGGCATTCCCCCTGTGACCAGGGTTCACCCCCACTAAACCCGGCACAAAGTACAGTCCTTCCGTTACGCAAAACGAGTATCAGGAACGTGACAACTCCGGTTCGGCTCTCCTTCAAAGAGGAGCAGGCGGTCAGGCCGTATGCCAACCGGGTGCAGGATGGGGTAAGAAGCTAATGCCGCTCTGTAATGGCGCGGATACGCTGACGTACCCCCGGTTATCAGGAAGATAGAGTCTTCAGTCGGAGTCTATACGTCATGAACACGGTGTCGAACCCAACAAAGTTGAACCCAACAAAGTTGAACCCAACGAAACCAGTGTATGAATGGAACGCAATCCCCTGGCGAGAAATCGAGCGGACTGTGTTCAAGCTCCAAAAGAGAATTTATCAAGCCTCACAACAAGGCAATAGGAAGACAGTTCACTCACTTCAGAGACTACTGATGAAATCCCAGACAGCCTCTCTGCTCGCAGTACGCCGAGTAACTCAGGATAATGCCGGCAAGAAAACCGCAGGTGTAGATGGGGTCAAATCCCTCACGTCGCACCAACGGCTCCATCTTGTCGAAGAGTTGCAACAAAATCCGTACACGACAACAGCCCAACCTGTGCGACGGGTGTGGATACCAAAGAAGAACACGGACGAGTTGCGCCCCTTGGGCATACCTGTGATGGAGCAAAGAGCACGCCAGGCGTTAGTCAAATTGGCACTGGAACCTGAATGGGAAGCTCGGTTTGAGCCAAACAGTTACGGTTTCCGACCAGGACGCTCGGCTCACGACGCGGTGGAAGCTATCTTCAAGATTATCAGACAAAAAGCCAAGTATGTGCTTGATGCTGATATTGCGAAATGCTTTGACCGCATCAATCATGAGGCTTTGCTGGAGAAGCTCAACACCTACCCACAAATGCGGCAGACAATCCAAGCTTGGTTGAAAGCCGGTATTATGGACGGTACAGAGTTGTTCCCCAGTGAAGAAGGCACACCACAGGGAAGTGTCGTTTCGACACTCCTAGCGAATGTAGCCTTACACGGACTGGAAACCGATGTTGCACAAAAGTTCGCCAGATGCCTAAAGAGCAGGCGGATTGAGCCAAAGGTGGTAAGGTTCGCGGACGATTTCGTGGTCATCGATGAAGACGAAGCAGTCGTCAAAGAGGCCAGGGAATACATCACCGAATGGTTGAAGAAGCTGGGATTAGAACTGAAACCAAGCAAAACCCGCATCACACATACTCTTACAGAATACGAGGGCCAGGTCGGCTTCGACTTCCTCGGCTTCCATATCCAACAGTACAAAGCGGGCAAGCACCACAGCGCCGGAAGGCGGGGTGGGAAAGTGGGTTTCAAGAATATCATCAGGCCAAGCAAAGCAGCCATAAAACGACACATTGATGCTATGGGCAAGGTAGTGGACAGCCACAAAGCTGAACGGCAGCGAGAGCTAATCCGACAGCTGAACCCGCTCATCGGCGGCTGGGCTAATTACTACACAAGCGTCTGCAGCAAAGAGGTGTTCAATACGCTGGATCATCTTCTGATCTACAAGTTGCTGGCTTGGGCACGTCGTCGCCACTCAAAGAAAAGCAAAGCCTGGCGCATGCAGAAGTACTGGTGCGAAGGGTGGAGCTTTTCTGATGGAACATACACTCTGCGCAAGCACACCGAAGCCGTGATAAAACGGCACGTGAAGGTAGCAGGCAGGAGAAGCGTGTTTGACGGCGAATGGGTCTACTGGGCGACAAGGATGGGCAGGCACCCCGAAATCCGCCAGAGAGTAGCGATACTGCTCAAGAGGCAATGGGGAAGATGCCAGTACTGTGGGCTGTACTTCAAGGAGAGTGACGTGCTGGAACAAGACCATGTTGTGCCGAAAAGACTGGACGGCAGAGACGGGTTGGACAACAGGCAGTTGCTACATAAACATTGCCACGACCAGAAAACGGCGGCTGAAATGAAAGTTGCCGCGTAAGGTGCTGAGGTGCTCATGACAACGAGCCTGATAGCTGAGGAGCGGTATGAGGCGAAAGTTTCATGTACCGTTTTGAAGACGAGCAGATCGGGTGATCGACTTGCTTAGTTTAACTCACTATA